>NZ_CEYLVT010000102.1:0-17152 GCF_982860115.1 Moorena sp. | reverse complement strand
GCGATGCAGCTTCGGAACAGGGGGTTTCCCCCACTCGCGCTTGGGATCAAGACAATGATGATTTTTAGCGATGCAGCTTCGGAACAGGGGGTTTCCCCCACTCGCGCTTGGGATCAAGACAACGACAAATTAAGTATATTGTCTTGATGCAATAGCGAGTGGGGGAAACCCCCCCATGAAGGCGCTGCATCGCTTGTCTGTACCCCCACACCCCACACCCCACAACCCACACCCCACACCTGAGGTGTTTGTTAAAAACCTACCCCTGTGGGCTATGGGTCACACCCCCCTCTACTAGTTTAAGTTGGATCATTGGAGCTTGAGAGACTGTTTGTTAAACTTTACTTAGCAGTCTCTGATTATTCAATGTTCAAATACATCTCGATAGTGCAACAAATCGAGAGATACCATAGTCGGTAACGCTTCAAAGCACTGTTGAGCTAATTCCCAGCGGTCTTCCCGTTCCAGCATATTGATCAGTTTTTGCCGCACATTTAACAAGTAGCGTACATCATTAGCAGCGTATTCCAACTGCTGATCAGACAGGTTAGCAACATTACCCCAGTCAGAACTCTGAGCACTTTTATCCAAATCTATCCGTTCTAGCTCTTTGACCAACTCTTTGAGACCATGGCTACTAGTATAGGTGCGGGCTAATTTACTAGCAATCTTGGTGCAGAATACAGGATTAACTTCAATACCGAGATTTTGCCTGAGCATAGCGACATCAAACCGAGCAAAGTGAAATACTTTCAGCACATTAGTCGCTTCTAACAACTGTTTTAATCGGGGTGCTTCAGTTTGTCCTTTGTCAATGCGGACAAAGGTGACTCGTCCTTGTGGATCACACAGCTGTACAAGACATAAGCGATCGCGTTGGTAAATCAGTCCCATGGTTTCGGTATCCACCGCGAGGGAATCTGCTTTTAGATACTCTTGGCATATAGATTCGGTTAAATCGCGATCGCAAACTTGAAAATCCTTCAATTCTTCGATTACAGTTGTGTTGGTCATTGGTTAAAAGGTTATAGGTTGTAGTTTCTAGAAGCTTGTTGGATGGGATAGTGTTTGATGCGATAGTTTTGATGGGATAGTCTTTGATGGGATAGTCTTTGATGGGAATAACTCCCAGGATTTGGTTTATTCGATGCTCCTATGGGGTACCCTTTCTGTTCCCATGATCAGAACGTCTGGGGCACAGTTTTTCGTGAAGATGAGAGTAACCACTGAGAGTAACCACTACCGGTAGTGTTAGTTAGCAGTGTTAGTTAGCAGTGTTAGTTAGTAGTGTTAGTTATCGCTGTAAAGCGATGTTATAGCACCATAACTACCAACTAAATCACAGTGGTTAGTAGAGTTAAGAACCCTTGATAAAAACTTGGGTTAATTCCACAGTAAAGATCAGCATTCCCAAACTAATCTTGACCAATGGTGTTGGCATGAGCAGGCTGGCTAAAAGCTGGGCTCTAATTTCTAGGAATTACTGTATCGTAGTTTACAATTTACCTTTGACAGTCCACATTTCCTATGTATTTTTTATTTTCTTAATCTTTCGAGGTCTGAGCTGACATAAATTTAGCAACAGTTTGCACATCCTTATCACCCCGACCGGAACAGTTAATCACGATCTGGGGATTACCACTGAGTTGGGGACACAGAGTTTCGAGATATGCGATCGCATGAGATGTTTCCAGTGCCGGTATAATTCCCTCCAGCTCAGACAACCGTTGAAACGCAGCCACGGCTTCTTGGTCTGTAACACTATAATACTCTGCCCGACTGCTATCCTTCAAATAGCTATGCTCAGGACCGACACCAGGATAGTCCAAGCCAGCACTAATCGAGTGAGCTTCGATCACCTGACCATCCTGATCTTGGAGTAAATAACTCATTGCCCCGTGCAACACTCCTGGTCGTCCCAGAGTGAGGGTAGCCGCATGTTTAGCAGAATTTACACCAGCGCCTGCTGCTTCCACGCCAATCAACCGCACAGTAGGTTCATTAACAAACTCATGGAACAGACCCATGGCATTGGAGCCACCCCCAACACAAGCTAACAATATATCCGGCAAACCGCCCCATTTTTCCAAGCATTGAGCCCTAGTTTCCTGGCCAATCACAGCATGGAAATCCCGTACCATTTTTGGGTAAGGATGAGGACCTGCCACTGACCCAAGGATATAGTGAGTGGTTTCCACATTTGTCACCCAATCTCGAATCGCTTCCGAGGTAGCATCCTTGAGAGTACCCGTCCCAGCGGATACCGGTTGCACCGTTGCTCCCAGTAGGCGCATCCGAAACACATTCAGGGATTGCCGTTCCATGTCCTCAACGCCCATATAAATGACGCATTCGAGACCAAATCGAGCACATACTGTTGCGGTAGCCACACCATGCTGACCCGCTCCCGTTTCAGCAATGATGCGCCCCTTACCCATGCGCTGGGCTAGCAATACCTGAGCCAGAGCATTATTTATTTTGTGAGCACCGGTGTGATTTAAATCTTCCCGTTTTAGATAAATCCGTGGTCCACTACCATCAGATTTGGTATAGTAGTTACTCAGACGTTCAGCAAAATACAGAGGACTAGGACGTCCCACATAGTCTCGCAGCAGTTGTTGTAGTTCCTGTTGGAAATCCGGGTCATTACGGTATTGCTCAAAAGACTGCTCTAGTTCACTCAGAGCAGGCATCAGGGTTTCTGGAACATATTTACCACCAAATTTCCCAAAACGTCCCAAAGCGTCCGGTTGTTGGGTGTGGTGATCCCTATGGTCACCGATACTAAGGGGTAGGGGGGTTTTAGTCACAGCGGTGTCAAGCAATTATAGAACGAACATCTCGACTATTTATTATAAAACCCAAAATCCTTTACCACCAGTCCTATAGCATTTTGTATCAACATTAACAATTATTTTTGAGCTAATGTAGAAAAGTAATGACCATAATTACCAAGCCGGTGCGTTAGCAGCTTACCATGAATGAACCAACTGATCAACAAATAAACAATCACTCCAATCCCGTAGAGACAGATGTTCAGCCAAAGGTCAGTGTCGAAGAATTCAGTATTAGTGGTAATGACCTGATTGACAAAGTTAAAGACCTAATTAATCAGGGGAATATTCGCCGAATTATGATCAAAAATGACCAGGATCGGATTTTGTTGGAGATTCCGCTAACTTTTGGCGTATTAGGAGGATTTACTGCTATTTTCTTGGCTCCTTGGTTACTCCCCCTCGGAGCGATCGGGGCATTGGCGGCTCGATTGAAAGTAGTGGTAGAACGAAAGGAATAGTGGTCTAGATATCGACGATATCTACCCTAACGCCTAAATAGGTATGGGGCATAATACACAAAGATTGCCCGCGATCGCTAAAGATATACTTAAGATATACTTAAGATATACCTTGAGCGGTCAATTTTGATTTATGAGCTTTTAGTGATCAGCAGTCAGCCAAAAGCCTAGAAGTCACTCTGGACAAGTAAACTAATTATGCCAGTGTGACTTATATAATCATGGGTTTCTTGCTCAGTCGCTGGGCGGTTGCGAGTGGCACCGATGTAATGAACTGGTGACTTGACCAAAGCAACCTGAGCAAAACTGGCTAATCCTAGCTTCAAGCCGACTCTGAAAACTATCAGTTAAGTTAATGATTCAATAGTCTCCGGGACTGGATAAGTGATTGGTATCACTTGGTTTGACCAGGGGCTGGTAAAGGACAGCAATTGACATCATTCAAGCAAACTTTGCCCCACAATAAGGCCCAACGAACCAAACCAACCCGGTTATCAGTGGAGGTTTTGGTCAGAATGTTACTGATATGATTATCAACAGTGCGCTTACTGATTGCCAGCTCCTGAGCAATCTCGAGATTGGTTAAACCAGCCGCTACATGTTCGATGATTTGCACTTCCCGCTGAGATAGAGTTGCGGTAGTCTGGGATTTACCACTAGCCATAAGTAATTTTTCTCTAGTAGATATACCTATCTTATCTAATTTTACCGCCAACGGTGAACCGCTTCACGATATCTGCTATGGGTGAATGAATAGATTATCAGTAAACCGGACAAATAGGAATTCCGGAAAGGGGAGTGGGAGGAGTGTGGGAAGTGTGGGAAGTGTGGGAACTAGTCGAAACTTGTGAAATTCACATCAATGGAGAGCCACTAATGGAAGGTCTTAGTGATTTTATTAATCAGAGAATGGAAGAGTGGAAAGTCCCAGGGCTGGCAGTCGCTATTGTTCACGATAGCGAGATCATCTTTTGTGAGGGCTTTGGTTTTAGGGATGTAAAAAAAGGCATAAAAGTAACCTCTCAAACCATCTTTGCGATTGGGTCTTGCACTAAAGCCTTTACCACAATGGCTATGGGCATCTTGGCTGAGCGAGGAAAATTAGATTGGGATAAACCAGTTAGACATTATCTGCCCACGTTTAAATTATACGATTCCTATGCTAGTGAACACATGACTCTCCGTGACCTAGTCACTCATCGTTCTGGCTTACCCCGTCACGATGCTATCTGGTATAACAGTTCTTTGACTCGTAAAGAAATAGTTGAGCGCTTACAGTATCTCGAACCTAATCATGAATTGCGGAGTGTCTATCAGTATCAAAATTTGATGTACATGACGGCTGGCTACTTAGTCGGTGAAATTTCTGAGAGCAGCTGGGAAGAATTTGTTCAGCAGGAAATTTTTAATCCCTTGTCGATGGGAGACAGCAATTTTTCCGTTGTAAAATCCCAGGATACTGAGAATTTTTCCCTTCCTTATCGAGAGAAAGATGACGTAGTTAAAGCCATCCCATTTCGCAATATCGACACTATTGGTCCTGCTGGCTCTATTAATTCCAATGTTACTGATATGGCGAAGTGGCTTCTACTCCATCAAAACCAGGGAAACTATGAGGATAAGCAGATTATCAACCCTGGTATTTTGACTCAGATGTATACGCCACAAATCGTGATGCCGTCATCCCTTAAATATCCGGAAATCTGGCATTCCTCTTATGGATTAGGATGGAACCTCACTGCCTACCGAGGTCATAATCACGTTCAGCATGGGGGTGGTATTGACGGATTTTCTGCCCTAACAACGTTGATGCCTCAAGATAAAATTGGTGTGGTAGTTCTCACCAATCTCGAAAGAACCCCATTGCCAAGTATTATCACTTATCACATTTGCGATCGCTTACTCGGTCTCGACGAAGTTCCTTGGAATGAAAGGATTAAGAGTAAGGTTGAGGAAGCTAAACAAGCGGCTGTTCAAGGCAAACAAAACACCCAAGCACAGCGTAAAACTGACACTCAACCCTCACATCCCCTAGAAGATTACACAGGAGATTTTGAGCATCCCGGATACGGAATAGTTTCCATTGCGATCAAAGACCAGCAGTTAACGGCAACTCATAATTCAATTGTTTATGAACTAAAGCACTACCACTATGATAGTTTTGAATTACTATCAGAAATGCTTGAGGATTATTTTCAACTATTATCTTTCTTTAATGACCCCAAAGGAACTATTCAGAGACTGTCCATACCTCTAGAACCGAAGGTGAAGGATATTGTATTTGAACGGATGCCTGACCAGAGCATGTTAACGACTAGTTTTATGGAAAAATTTGTGGGTGACTATGACTTTTCTGGTCAATCCCTGACTATCTTGATCAAAGATAATAAACTAGTTGTGTCATTAGCTGGTCAGCCAGAGATAGAGTTAGTTCCTTACCAAGGAACCGAATTTTATTTTAAGGATTTACCAGGATATAGTATTAACTTCACTACCGATAATGCTGGGGTGGTGACTCAAGCAGTGATTACTCAACCCAATGGGGTATTCACGGCTAATAAAAAAGTGTCTACCTAAGCTATAGCAATTCTCTTCATTTTAAGGCAAAAGGCAAAAGACAAAAGGCAACAGGCAATAGGCAACAGGCAATAGGCAACAGTAAAGAGGGAGTTAGCGTCAAAAAAGACTTTACCTCATAAGTGCGACAAACGCTATAGTTGAGAAATGCTATAGCCTTTCTCATAGTAATGAGGTACACAGGATTTTTTCCCTCTTGCCTCTTGCCTTCCCCTCCTGGGAGGGGTTAGGGGTGGGTCTAGCATGCCTATTGCCTATTGCCTCTTGCCTGTTCCCTGATGACTAATTTCTTGAATTCAAACCTTCCATCTACTCAACCCCTATCCAAGGTAATTGCTAATCACATTGCTACAGCACCCAAGCAGCGAATTACCTTTGCCCAGTACATGGACTTAGCACTATACCATCCACAGCTAGGTTACTACGCCAGTGGTGCAGTTAACATTGGTTCATCAGGAGACTTTTTTACCTCACCCCACCTAGGAAAAGACTTCGGGGAATTACTTGCTGAACAGTTTGCCCAAATGTGGGATATCCTCGAACAACCATTACCCTTTACCCTGATGGAAATGGGAGCAGGACAGGGACTCCTAGCAGCAGATGTTCTAGTTTACTTGCACCAGCACTACCCAGATTGCTATGGTGCGGTAAATTACATCATTGTGGAAAAGGCAACAGCAATGATTGCTCAACAGAAGCAGCTGTTGTTGAAACTAAACCTACCTAGACTGCACAATCACCAGCACTCGTTACCTGTGCGGTGGTGTTCTTGGGAAGAAATAGAAGACAATTCCGTGACTGGTTGCTGTTTTTCTAACGAATTGGTTGATGCGTTACCGGTACATCAAGTTGTGCTGCAAGCAGGAGATATCAAAGAAATTTATATCGCAACAGTTGATCAGGATGGCGATGAAATTAAGTTTGTAGAAGTTTTAGATACCCCTTCTACACCGCAACTGAGAGAGTATTTTGATTGGGTAGGTATTAATTTGTTCTCTGGTTCCTATCCAGAGGGTTATCGCTCTGAGGTGAATCTCGCTGCACTGGATTGGATAAAAACGGTTGCGAAACGGTTAAACCAGGGGTTTCTCCTAACCATTGATTATGGCTATCCAGCCCAAAAGTATTATTTGCCAGCCCGTGATCAGGGAACATTACAGTGTTATTATCGCCACCGCCACCATAATAACCCCTATAGTTATATCGGCGAACAAGACATTACTGCTCATGTGGATTTTACTGCCTTAGAGCGACAAGGAGAGTTATGTGGTTTGAGCAAGGTAGGTTTCACCAAGCAAGGGTTGTTTCTAATGGCATTGGGATTAGGCGATCGCATAGCTGCCCTTTCTGATCCTAGAGAAATGGCAAATGCGAACGCAACAGCACAGGATGTGATCAAGATTATGCAGCGTCGCCAACAGTTACACCAGTTGATCGATCCCACCGGATTGGGTGGCTTTGGGGTTTTAATTCAAAGTAAGGGATTAACGCCATCAGCAGAACGGGTGGCTCTTAAAGGGTTAACCGTACCACCGATCAGCTAATAGGGCTGGGCGCGGGGAAATAGGAAAGACAGGGGAGTGTGGGAAGATGGGGAGATTTTTATTAAGGGTAATTCTCGGTTCTGATAGTAATCAGGTAAACAAGATTTTTTCCCGATTCCCGATTCCCGATTCCCAATTCCCGATTCCCTAAAATCCAAAATCCAAAATCCTATATATCACAAAAAATTCACACTTGTTTTAGATAGTGTATTTGTTGAATCTTGGCTAGAGGCGATTCATGCACCAATCGCCTCGTTCTTTATATTTAGGCTAGTTTTCAGTAAACTAATCCCACCGAGTAATCAGATTAGAAAATTTTTTCTGGATGAATAAACTGGTAACCTGCATCAATTATTTTTTTATTTGACACTCGGGCATTGTAAGGTCGGGCTTTAGTAACGGATGAATCCCAGGATACAGAGGGTAAGTTGTGCTGTTTAAATACTTTTTCAAGCAAGTCTTGATAAGTCAGTATTTGGTCATCTACTAGATTATAAATCCCTTGCAGTTGGTGAGAACGGACAAATTCTATCGCACCAACTATGTCATCTAGATGAATCCAATTGGTGACTTCTTGACCCGAACCCTCACGAGTAGTACCTGCGAATCGACCAAATATTTTGACTAGTTCCCGCTTCGGACCATAAATTCCTCCCAGACGCAGGATACAAACCTTCAGATTAGGATTGGATGCTGATAATAATACCTGCTCAGTTTCCGCCAGAATTTCATAATTGGGACTAGGGGGAGCAATTGGTGATGTTTCGTCTACCCAGCCTCCCTGTCGATCACCGTACACAGCATAGCTTCCCGTGTAAATTAGCTGTCGTACCGTAGGAGCGGTTTTGAGCACAGAAACTAAGGTGTGGGCTGTGTCTAAGTAGGCTTCTTGATAGACCTTACCATTGGCAGCACCTACAGACAGAAGAATAATCTCCTGGTTTTTCACTACCGATTCTAGACCAATAGGGTCATTTCCTTTAACCACAACGACTCGGTCAGCAATTGTTTCTAGTTCTCGGAGGCGCTCAGGGGTAGTAGTGGTTACTGTAGTGGATAACCTTAACTCTTGATGCCAAACGTCAGCAACTGCACTACCAACGTATCCACACCCAATGATTGCTACATTCATGGTTAGTATGTTTGAAAATTCGATTATTATAAAAAATCTTACCTTCGCGCAAGCTTACCCCCTTGGGTCTTTCCTTGAAAACTCCGTCTTTTTAAAACGGGGATTAAACGTGAGTGTATAGGGCGGTTTTAACCGCCGTGGATAGTTTTCTTGACATCTGGATATCATTGCGTTAAAATAATTCTGGATTACAAGAAAGTTTTAACAAGAGTAGGAAGGCCAAATTTAGCAAGTAACAAAAGTTACCAAGAAATTAGTTAATCAACTAATACAGTAATAAACCAACAAGTTAAACCAATAACTTAAAGCAATAATTTAAAAATAAGTTAAAAAAACAATAATTTATTCCCCAAATCCTTCGTCCGTAGAGTAAAGTGAAAAGTATCGGTACTGCGTAATCCTTGCCTAACAATTTGGTCAACTAGGTCGGCTTAGAAGCAAAAAACTAGTTAGCTATCAACAGCCGGATAAACAAGTTACAGCAGGGAATGCGGAAAACTGGGTCAATAAGACCTAAAACCCTTGGGAAGATTTGCCCTCTAGCTTGATTGGTATAAACCTTTCAGGTTATGGCGAGTCGATTAACCAAGAATCCCCCGTGGGAGCAATCCCTCCCACGGGGGAATGTCAAGATAGAAAAGTTTAGCTATCAGCAAGCCCCAGGTCTATATGGCTCGCTACACTCGTTCGATTAAAATAACTATTTCCCTTGATCGTCTTCTGCCGTTACTGATTGAGGTTCTAAAATCCTGCGATTTGGAAATTCTCTACGAGAGTGATGACTATATAATGGCAAGAGAGAGTCCGGGTAATATATCCTTTACCAAGCTCGTGACAGTGGACGTATTGATTGACAAATCGAAAGCCACTGCTCAACAAGTGCCCATCAATTTTGTCGTCAAAAATGAAGAGTTACCTCTACAGGTTAATAACCATTGTCGGCAAATTTTTGAGCTACTTCAGGAGGCAGTTAATAACAATCCCGATTGGCAAGTTGCGGAGGAGCTAGCTAGTTAACAACCTAGCTAGTTAACAATAGTTTTAAAAACATCTTCTCCATTGTAGGTCGCTACCAGCTGCATTTTTAAAGGACCAGCTGTGTAGGCAGTTTCTTGGGCAATAGCCTTGACATTAAGGGGTTGGCCATACTGCTCCAGCTGCTCAATAAAGTTGATTAGGGTGGTCAGCCGACCATCTCCAACTTGAATATCACCCAAAATCCCAGCGCGACGGGCACGGAACTCAGAGGCTGCCAATAACTGATCGAGGCGCTTGCGAATTTGTTCATTGGTCATAGTTGAGGGATTAGTGGAGATGGTAGCAAGGACATCACCCCCCTTAAAGACAAGCTGATTGAGGGCTGCATCTGCAAATACTTGTATTGGTTTTTCCCCCTCAACGTAGTTACCTGCTGAAAGAATTCGCACCACGTAGTCTCTACCATCTTGAATCTGCTGGACTAACTGATCCACTTGTGCTTGAGTAATTTGCACCAGTGGCTCTTGGAAATTACTGCTACTAGCACGGGTAATGTCTACGGCTGTCTTATTGGCTTGGCTCAACAGTTGATCAACGGCTTGATTTACCGCTGTTGGATCGACAATTCGTACTACTCCGGAAGTGAGTACCTGACCACGAATTAAAGCAACATTTCCCTGACGCAGTACTCGATAATTCTGATAGTACTGTTCTAGAATTGCTAGTTCCCGTTTTAAAAAAGCCAGTTGTTTTTCTTGTGATTCAAGTTGTTGATTACGTTCAGCAAGTTGACGCTCCTTTTGTTTAAGTTGTTGTTCAAGTTCTTTAAGTTCTTGTTCGAGTTGTTTTAGGAAAGTTTCACGCTGAGCAATGACTTGATCTCGTTCAGCAATTTTGCGGTCAAATTGTTTTATAGCTTGGTCTTTGTCAGCCAGCTCCTGATCCCGCTGTTGGATCGTTTGGTCTTGTTTGAGGATAGCTTGGTCTCGCTGCTGGATAGCTTGGTCTAGCTCCAGCATTTCCTGATCCCGTTTTTTCACCAATTCTTTTAATTGAGTGATTTGGCTCTGGAGTTGGGTAATTTGTTCATTGAGTTGATTCCGCTGTTGGATTAGCAGCTGACGTTCCCCTAGGAGTGACTTAATTTCAGTACGCAGCACCCCAACCTGAGCAGAGACATCTTTGAGTTGATTTTGAGCCTGTTGGAAATTTCGATTGGTTTCATCCAAACGCTTCTGAACCTCTATTTGCTCTGCTTTGGCCTCCTCTAACTTCTGCGCTACTCGATTTTTTTCATCCTCTAATTGGCTGACCTCCCGGCGAGCACTTCTAAGTTTTTTGAGGATATTATCAAGTTCAAAAATCCCATCCCGTAGAGACTCGCTGGTGGCAAACAAAATCCCCAAGGTCGAGGCGGAAATTAAGCCACCGGTGATAATTGTTACTACTGTGGCAGTAGTACGGGGACGTAGATTAAATAAACTCAGCCGTGCTTTTCCTACTCGTGTACCCATGCGATCGCCTAAGGTAGCGAGTAACCCCCCCAACACCAAAATTGAGGCTATCAGGATATAAGCGCTGGTCATCTAAAGCCTCACGGGACAGTGGAAACTACTATTATTTATGTGGTTATTTATTATGTGGTTATTTATATGGTTGATAAAACGCGAGGATGCGATTTTAACTGCTGTCAAAGTACTACAATAATAGTTATACAAAAAAAATCTTTTGGTTGGCTGGTACTCCCAATGGTGGGAGCTTCCACTGAAAAGACAATCAATCGAAATGATTGATTGGCTACAGCCACCTAGTCTAGTTTTAGCCCCTACAAGCAAAGGCTTTAAGGCTAGTGAATCAAACCACATACTTACAAACCATATACTTAAAGGTAACCTCAACCCCCACCACCGTAAGAGATTAGGGGTAATTGGCACTACCTGATGGACTGCAAGCCTATTGGTGTTAGGGTAGGTTAGGTTGATGTGATTGTTTCGAGCAATGGCTAACATTTGTTAGTTAACTCCTCCGAAGAATCTGCGCCTATGCAAGAGCGCAGAGTTTCAATACTCCATTGTTGTCTATCCAGATACAGCCTATCTCATAGGTGTAGAGAATTATATTTGTTTACGGAAACGATTTATCGACTTCCAGCACCAGCAGTAGGGCGTGGGGAGTAACCCATACACTAACAAATCATCCCTAGTTTGTACAAAGCGCGCTCCAAACAATAGACCTGGTAGTTTTTAGTTATCAAACTAACCTTGAAATCTCTAAAATGTTTATAGAATTCGTAGCAAAGATTTTTGTTTAAAATTTTTGTTGAAAGAATTATTTCCTTGGGCTGTAACGCTTATAATATGCTACACTCTAAAAGTCTTTGCATTAATGAATTATACCACGCCTCACACCCTACCCGAGATAACCACACGATACCGGATACAGACCGATGATTACTCCAGATGAATGCCATACAGACGGGTAGGTGTCCCATCTGGGCATCTAGATTCCATTTGATTTTACTATAGGCTATCCACTCTCCCCTGACTCTCCAACCGATGCGTTCACCTAGCCTAACGCAGTCTCCTCCGGCCTCTTGATAAATAGACTGCTGAACACTAAGCCCAAAGTGTCCTTGGCTGTATCTTACCCAAAGCTGGTCAATGGTCAGCAGGTCAGCACAGGGAAATGTTTTGAGGGACTCTACATCTAGCCATTTTTCAGCTTCTCGACCTGCTGCTTCCAATAGTACCCTGGCTGTCTCTAGGTCGGCTTCTTTCCACTTGCCTGCTGCTAGTACGTCTCGCAGTTTAGTGTAGTCTACTCCTTTTTCTGAATGCAGTTTGAGTTCAGATTCATAGTGATGTCGTGTCATAGGTTTGCGCCATGATGATGGGAGTTGATCAGCAAAGATATAGTAAAGATCTAGTTTTGGCTTCTCTGTCAGGTGTGGGGTACACCCATCAACCATAGCATTGCCCCAAGAGTCAACTAGCAGACACTGACCCCTAGTGGTAATTCAAAATTCAAACTTCAAACTTCAAAATAAAGAAAATCAGTTCGCGCAGCGTGGCCTACGGCCTTAATTTTGAATTAATTAATTCTGGGTACAAGCCCCCACTGAATTTTCGCAACTTGGTCTTCAATCAGTGGCGGGTACAAGCCCCCACTGATTGTCATTTTGAATTAATAATTTTTAATTTTGAATTGGAGCGTTCGCACCTCAAGTAGTGGCGACCTAGGAGCATCCCGTAGCGTGGCCTACGGCCAATCGCATCTTTACAGATGTTCCTTGTCGTGCTTCAATGTATAGCCTGTGGTTATGGAGTGTAACAGGAAACCCGCCAGAAGCGATGCAGCGCGGTCTTGGGGAGCCAGTGCCGCCAAAGGGGGTTTCCCCCATGAGCAACTGGCGTGGTTCCCCCCATGAGCGACTGCATCAAGACAAAGCCTTAGGGGTAACACCCCTCATTCAATTTCACTACCAGTATCCGAAAATTACTGGTAGTCTAATTTAATGAACATCAGACCTGCTCCCGTTTAGTTGCTCCATTTCTGTTGACGGTTGACACACAATAATCAACTGTAAAGTGTCAACACAAGGTGTCAACACCTTGTGTCAACACAAGGTGTCAACACAAGGTGTCAACAAAACCAAGTTTCACCGAATCGTGCAGGTAAAATGTGGCTCAAAGGGTTTTTAATGCAAATTCTTACGTTGGAGCAAACCTATAAATTATGGCACCTGTATGGCCCCTACAGACGGTCGTGTTTCAAATTCTCTTCCTGCTGGTGGTAATTGCGGTGGAAGGGATAGTCTTACAACGAGGGCTAAAACTCAACCGCAAAACCAGCATGCAGCAAGCAGCGTCGATTAATCTACTTTCCACCATTGTAGGTTGGTGGTGTTTTTTTGCCCTTCACGACCAACTCCCTACGGGATTTCAAGGTCAGATGATTAGTTATATCTTTTTCGATCACTTTTCAGAGGATAAGCCAGACAATTTTTATGCTCTTATCGCTATCAGTGTGATCGCAATTTTCTTTATTTCCTTTATTATTAAGCTGGCAGGGCTGAGGTTACTCAAAATCTTTTTAGAACTAGCTGAAGATCAAGGAACTGCTTCCAAATCGGCTTCTGATGAGGAAAAGTCATTATCCTTTAGGCGCTCTGGTCAGAGAGGATCGGGTGGGGAAAATCGAGCTATGGTCGTCCTCATTGCTAATTCCTGTAGCTATAGCGCTATCTTACTACTTTTGTTTCTGCGTTTCCTTTATGTCAACCCCATTAGTGGATAACTAGCGTCGTGAAATTTTTCACATCCTTCTTTGAATTTGTCATTGGCTTAGCGGTGGTAGACTGGGTGGTAAAGGTACTGAAACCTCCCAAGGCATTTTCCTGGCAGGCTATAATGTGGCTAACTGTGTTTTCTTATGTAATGGCAGGGTTAGCCACTGGATTTGTACAACGGCTGATAGCAAGCTGTGGTGGTATTTTATTTATTTTATTTGTCTACTGGGTAACGGCAGCGGCGGCTAAGCTAAGAATTGCCAAGAAGAAAAAAAATGCCAAGACAGGCTTGCCCCTAGGTCCCTGGATTACTGGCGCATTAACTAGTATTTATCTATTCGGCATCAATTTAAACCTTGGAGAATACCAGCTCGGAATTGATGGGATCAGTACCTATTTATTGGGCATAGACTCAGGAGAGGTATCATCCTTGGCGTTCATTAGTTGGCCATTGATATCAGCCGCAATTGCGAGTTTACCCTATATTTTAGCAGTAAAATTTAAGGTTAAAAAACCGTCTCCAGCAGAACGTCAATATCTAGTTATCTTATTCGGTAGCCAGCTCCTGATTAGCTGCTGGATACAGTTTTATTTCGTGATTCAAAACTGGCTAGTGCAATATCCTAGCTTACTGAGTGATGATTTTATCCATAGTTCCTTTGTATGGAAATTGCCCTCTGCCCAAGTCACTATGGTATCTAGAGGTGTATCGATATTAGAGGGGATGGAAGTTCAATTGAAAGAAGAGTTGAATGAAAAATCTTGGTCAGAGGTTGAGAAATCCCTGCTTAAAGTAAATCACCAAAAGTTGCTGAAGGGGATTGAATATCAAGCTAAGCAAAGCTCACCGGTTGCTGAAGATCCTCTATGGAAAGTGACCTATAAGTTTTCATCCAGGGAGTCTGGGTCTGACTATAACTTAGACTTACAGGCTAATTGGAACGGCCCCCGTTCAAACCCTGACACCAAACCTGACTATTATTCCTTCACCAAGTCTTGTCGAATTAAGCAGGTGGATGGGCTATCCGGGTTAGGTTCTCAACCAATTGGTAATGTGGCATGCCAACCCTCTAGGGCAGGGGAAATTGAGGTGTTTGCTGACCAAGGAAAACGGTAAAAAATCAAATGAAAAAGACTTGCTCGCATCTAGTCAAATAGCAAATAGCAAGTAGCAAATAACAAATAACAAATAGGAAATAGTAAATACTAAATACCAATTATCAAATACCAAATGACCAATGACCAATGAGGAACAATAAATTCCCATTCGTGCTATCAGTGAACTCGGGAAGTGTAGCAGGAGGATACTATCAGCCCTCCCGTAATATCAAAGTAGCTGAATCGGGAGGAGCTTACCAATTACCGCTACCCTTTGACACTCACTCACCAAAGGGATGTCCTAGGATACCAGCGGATATTCAGTTGCGGCAGTATCAGCGGCAAGCGGTGGCGAATTGGTTTGCCCATCGGGGACGAGGAACCCTGAAAATGGCAACGGGTAGTGGTAAAACGATTACTGCTTTAGCGATCGCAACGGAACTGTATCAAAAAATCGGCTTACAGGTGTTGCTGGTGGTTTGCCCTTACCGTCACTTGGTTACTCAGTGGGCAAGAGAATGCGAACACTTTAATCTCGAACCGATCTTAGCCTTCGAGAGTGTCTACAGTTGGCAAAGTAAACTGTCTGCCCAGCTATACAACCTCCAGGTTGGGAAACAATCGTTTATTACCATAATCACTACCAATTCTACCCTGATTAAGGAAGGTTTCCAGTCTCAGCTGAAGTATTTTCCTGAAAAAACCCTGATAGTGGGAGATGAAGCCCATAATTTGGGGACTACCCGCATCGAAAAGAGTTTACCCCGTAACATTGGACTGCGCCTTGGTCTGTCAGCTACACCGGAACGGTATTTTGATGAAGCTGGTACAGAAGCGTTGTTTGACTATTTTGGTTCAGTATTACAACCAGAACTGACTTTAGCCGATGCGATTCGCCAAGGAGCGCTAGTGCGTTACCTATACTATCCGGTGTTCGTGGAATTAACAGAAGCGGAAAATATTGCCTATGCTAAATTAACGCAACGGATTGGTTGGGCATTAGGGGAAGCAGACGATATAGAAAATGACCCTACGTTAACATCGTTATTGATGCAACGAGCTAGGTTAGTTGGGGCGGCTGCTAACAAGTTAAGGGCGTTGCAGCGGTTAATGGCTAAGCGTCTCAATACCTACCATACCTTATTTTATTGTGGGGATGGTTCGATAGATGGGCAAGTGAGTAATGAAAGCAAGCGTCAGTTAGCAGCAGTAACCCAGTTACTAGGTTCTCAACTGGGGTATCGGGTCAACACGTACACTGCTCAGACACCGTTGGCAGAACGGGAGGAATTACGTCGTCAATTTGAGCGGGGGGAGTTGCAGGGGTTAGTCGCAATTCGATGTTTGGATGAAGGGGTGGATATTCCATCCATTGAAACTGCGGTAATTCTGGCAAGTAGTAGCAATCCCCGCCAATTTATTCAGCGGCGGGGGCGAGTGTTGCGACCGCACCCAGGTAAGGAACGGGCAACGTTATTTGACATGATTGTTTTGCCCCCAGATTTGGGACGGGAAACTTGGGAAGTGGAACGGAGTTTGTTGAAAAAGGAGTTGAAGCGATTTTTGGAGTTTGCTGAGTTGGCCGATAATGCTGGGGAGGCCAGGGTAAAATTGCTGGAAATTCAGCAGCGCTATGGAGTGCCAGATTGCTAATTGCCAAGAATGCGATTGGCCGTAGGCCACGCTACAGGAACACATTTCCTGACAGACCTGACACTCCAGGTTTGCTAAGAGACCAGTTTTTCTGGCCTCCCATGATTTTTGATCAAAAAAACGGTGGCAGTGTCACCGATTACGACAATGAACGATTGTCAATCTTCCGGTTCAAAATCTTCTTTGCTGACTCCACAAACCGGACATACCCAGTCATCTGGAATATCTTCAAAAGGTGTTCCCGGCGCAATGCCGCTATCTGGATCCCCTACTTCTGGGTCATAGACATAGCCGCAAGTGGTACAGACATATTTCTTCATGGATATTGTCCTAAATTAGTGTTCTTCTCTCATCAGTCTGATCATATCGTGTCCCGTTGTTTCGGTAGTGTTATTTGTTATTGTTTTTTTATTAAATTAATTCCATGATTGCCATGGAACTGAGTAGCCAAGTAGTTCTTCTAATGCTGTAATTTCCTGTTTATAATACTTAGTAAGAGCATTTTTGATAGTTGGTGAAATCGACACCTTTTCCTGAGGGGGCGACGAAATAATCTAAAACGCAGACTCTATAAGTAATCTAGCCCT
>NZ_CEYLVT010000101.1:0-25800 GCF_982860115.1 Moorena sp. | reverse complement strand
CCTACTCCCAGATCCGCTGTTCCCAGATCCGCTGTTCCCAGATCCGCTGTTCCCTTTGGTATAACAATTAACATGCCAGCAATTTTCCGAAGATGTTATCTAAAATTGAACCTGTCTCCGGCGGGAGAGTAGAACTGTAAACGTCCAACACCTAAATATAAACCATAGGGATTATTTCCAGGGGGGAAAGCTGTAACACCAAACAGATAGACACCACCCCATCGTGGGTTGCGAACAGGACGAAGCCCAACCGTAATGGTTTTTCCTGGGTTTACTGGTGGATCGAAGGTAACTGAAATTGTTTTGGTTGAGTCGTCTTTTGTTACCCTTCCCAGAGATAACGTCTGACCCCGGTCTTGGTAGGTTCCTTCAAATGCTGAGGATTTCTCGGGATAGAATCGAATCTTATATCCTCCTTGACGCTGATTAATGGTTAATCTTTGGAGTGGTTCACCAATATCCCCTGGTAAGTCCACGGTGAAATAGTATGTTCCTCCTCGCACATCAGCTTGATTAAACGTAGTTACTGCATCCAACAACCTAGGAGATTTCTCAAATGAAACTCTGCCATCCGCTAACTCAACGGCTTGGGTTAAGGGAGTATCCAAAATTACTAAGGATAAGACTAAGGCTATAGTAATTTTGAGAAAGTTTACCGAAAACAACAGGGGCGCACGGACGCTCAATCTTTTTAGAGCTGGCAGCAAGCGTGACACGGCGGTATATGAGGCTGTTTTTTCTTTGATTTCACCATCTAACATATTGACACTACTGATGATTCTTGTTATTGGATAATTCTAAGGTGAAAGGTTAGTAGGAAAAGCTTAATTGATCCGGTACAACTATGGCATCTGTCTGTAGGGAGGAAAATTCCGAAGGGAGCAAAGGTGGGGAAGCCATGGCACCATGCACAATGGCACAATCAAGTATTTAAAGTCAAACTAGTATTTATGATTTCCCCATCTCCCTTATCTTCCGATTTTATTTTGGGATGCATGCTATGTTTGTTTTGTCAAGCCATCAATTCTATCCACCTAGGCTCAATCCCCTATTAACCCGCATCTGTCAAAGCTTTTCTGATCTGATCGCCGATAATTTTTATCAACTGAAGTTAGTGGTTGAGTCTACGGACCTAGAAAAACTGGCTCGGTTGGAAGAGGAACGGGTGGTTTATCTCCCGAATCATCCTACCCTTGATGATGGGGTGGTTCTGTTTCTGTTATCAACTCGGTTAGGGCAACTCTTTCACTATGTTGTGGCTTACGAGAGTTTCCGGGGATGGAGCAAAAAATTTCTTCCCCTGATCGGAGCCTACTCGATTCGACGGGGTTTAGGCGATCGCGCCAGCATTGCCCAAACCCTAAAGTTACTGAAGCAACCGAATTGTGATTTGGTGATGTTCCCTGAAGGCGGCTGCTCTTATCAAAATGATACGGTTATGCCCTTCCGAACGGGAGCTATTCAACTGCCTCTACAGGCAATGAACCAAATGGTGAAACAGGGTGAACCTGTTCCTAATCTCTATTTAGTACCGGTAAGTCTGAAGTACCAGTACACTGATTCCATGAAACCGGTGATTGATCAGACCCTGTCCCGTCTAGAGAAGACTTTCAACATTAGTGCGATCGCACCAAACTTCTATGGGCGTTTACGGGCTGTGGCTGAGCAAGTTCTTCTTCGCTTGGAGACTCAATACGACCTTAATCTAGACCAAACCACTCAGATGGATTGGAACCAACGGATTAACCAGCTCAAAACTCATCTGCTGAGTGAGTGTGAACAGAAGCTAGCGCTAACACCAGCAGCCATGACACCAAGCCGAGAACGAGTGTATAAAATTCAGTCAGTCTTAAAATCCCGTGCTCAAGAGTTAGAACAGTTTGATGAAACCACTTATGAATCAATTTACCAAGCTACTATCCGCCTGCTGAACTTCGATGCAATTTACGATGGTTATGTTGCGGCTTCCCCTACCCCAGAGCGTTTTTTGGATACCCTGACTCGACTAGAGCGGGAAGTGTTTAAGTTTGATCGACCTTTGGTGAAAGGACACCGCAAAGCGATGCTCCGCATTGGAGACCCCATAAACCTCAAAGAGCATTTTGAGTCCTACAGAAAAAACCGAGCAGGAACAGTGGAGATGTTGACCCAACAACTACAACAGACAGTTCAAGAAAATTTATCGTAAGCTATCAGCTATCAGCTATCAGCTATCAGCTACAGGCCAATTCCTGAATGCTTAGATGGGCAAATCCCCAGACTTTAAATCCTGTAAAATCTCGAACTATTAAATTCTCCCGTGTGGGCATTGGCGCACGCTACGCGAACGATGTTTATTTTAAGGATTAGGCTGACGGCTGTTGGCGTAGCCTGCGCTTCGCGCATATGCTGACGGCTGTTGGCGTAGCCTGCGCTTCGCGCATATGCTTACAGTATTACTCAACTGGATTTGAGATTAGTCCTGACGATTAATTTAAAATTTGTTTGCAAAAATACTTTTTTTTGCAAAAATACTTCACACTTTTTGCAAAAACAATTGGTTAAGCTAAGAGCAGGATAGAAAGTAGAGGAAATTTTATGAACGCTGTTTTTGGCGTGGATTCACAGCAGAGCCGCTGGCGAACCATTGCCATGTTTGCTTTAGGGTTTTGGCTCAGTAGCAGTTTGGTTATAGACTTTGTGATCATGCCATGCATGTCTACAGCTGGCATGATGAGTCAGGCTAGTTTTGCTACAGCTGGCTATTCAATTTTCTGGACATTTAATCGTGTTGAGCTTTTGTGTGGCGCTTTAATATTAGCCAGCCTCCTAGTTCTGCGTGGTAATTCTAATCTTTATCATTACGTCAGACGCTGGTCTATTTTATTATCCCTGCTCATGGTAGGGATCGCAATCATTTATACCTACATCATGACACCCCAGATGAGCGCCATGGCTCTACAACTGAATCTTCTAGAGCCAGTGAGTGGCATGCCAGCAGGAATGGTGCAAATGCATGAAGGCTACTGGCTGCTAGAAGCAATCAAGTTGATGGCAGGGACTACACTACTTAACTGGTGCTATAAAGACTATCGTAGATTGGTGTGTTCGTAACTTGCTCCCACACTCCCCCTAACCCCAGGGCTGATTCATTCTCGTGGATCTTGTGGACATTATTGTCAGGTTAATCAGGTGAAAGGGAGGTGGGGTGGTAGAGGATCAATCCTCCACCGTTCTTTCTGAAGGCCACAATAGCCGTAATGCCATCAAAGCAAAGCCAATGGCTGCGATCGCTTTAAGTAGACGAGTAGGCAATAGATGAGCCACCCCTCCCCCAGCTACTACACCCAGAAAGCTAGCAAGTATCAGTGCCGCTATAGTTCCCAAAAACACAGTACGGGGGGAATTGAGACTACCACTGAGTGCGATCGCTGCAAATTGGCTTTTGTCTCCAATTTCAGCTAAAAATACCGTTAGGAAACTTAGTCCTAGTAATTGCCAATCCATCGTCTAATCACTCATTCATAACTAATTCAGTTTGATTGCGTCCCACAGAAGCATCACTGATATCAACAGTAAAAGTGTTCCGGCAGCAGTATCCATCATCTCAGGGGAGAAGCGCTTAGCCAGCCAATGACCAATAAGTACACCTAGCAAACTAGTAGATATCAGTGCTGCGGCAGCACCAACAAACACAATCCATGGAGACTGGGATTCGGCAGTGATGAGTAGTGTTGCCAATTGGGTCTTGTCGCCCATCTCGGCTAGAAAGATGGTTAGGAAGGTTGAACTGAAGATTCCCCATACAGCCATTTGGTTTGCTTTTAATGGCTGACTCTGGTCAGATTGAGTCACTGGAAAACTGCTCAAGATATAGTTACTCTATACAATTTACCAAAATTTGCATAACTTTACATAAATTCTGACGCTGTGATCACTCTCCAAATGTAAATTCTTAAAACAAGTTGAGATTTTTCTCCCCGAAAATTCTTATGATTGCTTTGATTGCTGATCAATTTATCAAATATGGGAGAAACTGCATTGATTAACTCAATTTTGTTAGCTGCTGTGGAAACCTCTGTTCCGGTGACCCCAGAGTGGAGTCCCACAGTGGGGATAGTAATGATTTTGTGTAATCTGTTTGCGATTACTGTTGGTCGCTTTGCGATCAAAAACCCCGGTCAAGGCCCAGCTTTACCTGGTGCCTCTGGACTGTTTGCCAATTTTGGTATCCCTGAACTGTTGGCAACTACTAGCCTCGGTCACATCCTAGGGGCTGGTGTCATCTTAGGTCTAGCCACTAGTGGTGTTTTGTAAGGTCTAAAAAAGGACTTGGCTCAGGGGGAAGAGAGGGGAGAGGGGGCAGTGGGAGAAGCCCCAAGTCATCGAAAATTATTTTTGACTTTTGATATTGTATTTGCTTCCCCTTCCCGATTCCCCTAGCAATTCTGGTTGAACTCGCTGCAAAAATAACACGACTGCCGCTGAAAACGACCCCTCGATCACCATTAGGGGAATATGGGCAACCATTAGCCCGTAAATTGCTGTCCGTTCTGCTGCCACATTAAAATTAGCAGGAATATTGGTAATGACTAGGACGAAGAATATTAGGGTCGCCACTCCCAAGCCAGCAGCACCGGCCAAGAAGCTGAAGATAGCAGTAACAATGCGATTGCCTTTACCAAATACCCGCCGCAATTGGAACAGGTGATAAGCCAAGATTGCTGATACTCCCATCATGGCTGCATTTATCCCGAGGGTGGAGAGTCCACCATGCTGGAACATAACTGCTTGAAAGAACAAACCAATCAGAATAGCAGGAACGGCATAATAACCTAAAATTGCCCCTAACAAGCCATTGAGGACGAAATGAACACTTGCGGGTGGGATGGGGAGGTGAATTGAGGATGCTACAAAAAAGGCAGCGGTTAGTAAGGATGCTCTGGGAATTGCCTCCTGGGGGTTTTGATGTTGATCAATTTGACGTAGGGCATACCAAGTCAGTCCTCCAGTAGCTGCATAACCAGCAAGACAGACAGAAGCAGGGAGAATACCATCAGGAATGTGCATTAGTTTTCCTCCCTAAGAAAAAGAGTGCTGTACCCACAAATCCCCAGACACCAGCAGCTGCCATCAGCATTCTCTGAACAGGGGTGTAACTAGGACTAGTTGATGAGATCATTAGGGAGTTATCTGCTGCTGATGACTGACCCGCTACAGCAGAATTCTCCTCACCAAGAGTAAGAGTAATCATGCCACCGTGACCAGCTTGGCGCACCTGAATTGTCCAATTTCCCTGCTGAGCGTAATCGGGAGCAAAGATAAACCTGCCGTTGGTGTCACTAGTCCCTGTCTGCCAAGGGGTGGTAGGATTATTGGGAGCATAAATAGTTACTTGGGCATTAGACATCGGTTTACCAGTGTCGTACTTAGCATTAATCTCAATGGCCTCGATAGTTTTAGATTCAAGCCTAGTGCCGTGAGCCTCAGCATTGACTGACCAACTCAAGACAGACACCAGGCTCAGTAGCATCAAACCTTTCCACTTCATCCTTAATTCTTGACTGTTGAGTGTTGACTGTTAAGCTAGCGTCCATTTAATTGGCATATTTTCTACTTAAGGCCTTTGGCCACGCTACGCGAACGGCAAAAGTCATCAATCCCTCTGACCCTCTGTCAATCTCCCACTCTCCCCCTCTTCAAGAGTCATGCAAAGCGCGATTGGTCAGAGCTGATCAGGTTTGATTTTTATAGCACTACCTCTCGATTTTTCCTTGTCTGGATAAGGACTCTAGGTTAAAAGACTCTGGGGTTTGGAGTAAGGGTGTTGGGTACGTCATGACCTGGAAATTGGCGTGGATTTACAGTGACCTTCACCGACATGACCTAGGTTAGGCAGAATGTCTTGAGTAAGCTGCTGATAGGTCCGAGCTGGGAGTGCTGATTGAAGCTGAGCCATTGTCACCTCTAGTTTGCCGTTCTTAGCGAGTGCAGCTAATGGCTCAAATCCGATCGCACCAGTGTTGAGGGGGTCATTAGCGGTCAAATCACTATCGCCAAAAATGTGATCGAAGTGGAAGGTAGCTTCTATGTCCGCTTCCCCATCCTTGGCTAGAATCCCTTTGCGCTGATCACCGACAAATTCACCACAGCGGTATTCAATCTCTTGGTCGAGTTTGATCACAAAATCAATGGTTTGTCCCTGCTTACTGGCTTTACCACCCATCACTAGGCTTTGATCCATTGCTGGACCAGTCTTGGCTTTGAGCATTTTCCAGGAAAGAGCATTGTAATGACCAGTTGGTGCATCAGCTATCTCAGCAATCAGAATTGGCTCGGCATCCTCTCCCCCCTCCGCTAAATCGATGGTTTTGGCATTGGGGAGGATAATTTTCTCTTGGACTGAGATTTCCTTTACTGTATCGGGGTTAAAGGGAGGGTTAGCTTGGTAAGCTGTGATGTCCGCTAGGTTGATGTAAACCTGATCGAAAGATATTTGCCAACTGTCTTTGGAAACAAAGCCCTGTCGGACAAAGTCTTCACCGTTAACCCGAAATTGCAGCTTGCCATTCCCTGCTGTAGGCTTAGTCTCGCTCTTGGGTTTACCTTCACCACAGCCTGAGAGGAAAATTACAGCTATAACCATTATATTTCCCCATATTTGCACCTTTTTGACCATGATTATGCGATCGCTTCTACCTTCGCTTCTACCTTATTTAGTATACAAAACTTAATAAAACTCAGTTTTGGGGTAATTTACAATGCCCCTCTCCCCCATCTGCCCACTGCCCACTGCCCCATCTGCCCACACTTTCCTATCTCCCCAGACTTTCCTTTCTGCCCACACTCCCCCCTCTCGACCCACACCCCCGCGCCCGGGATACATCACTATTTTCAGTAATTTAGCTGATGGTTTTAATACAAATGGCTGAGGTTTATTAAAAAAAAATAATATTATCCGTTGATTTTGATCAGTTTTTAGTTGAACTTCACAGAATCTTCCTCAAGATTAACATGATTTTTATATAAAAATCGCGGTTTTTTCTGTTATTTGTAGATCCAAGTAGCCTATCTAACGGTCATCAAAATAGTTCCTATAAATTCATGAATTGTTCATAAAGTTTAGCAGCCATAAAAAAAATATGTAGACTAATTTTAAACTAATCATGTAGACTAATTACTTAGCCAAATAACCCGTAAACAAAGCAATTAACACAGGTTAAATTATCAATTACTTTAGTTTGCTAATCAAAAATATAAGGTTTAAGTGGCAAACTATGACCGAGTCAACTTGAGGATGAAGCGATAATCAACAGACCCATTAGTTATGGCTATGTTAGGACATCAATTACGAGATAAATTACGAGCTGACCAAAAGGGTGCAGGTAGTACTACAGGGAGATATTTAACCCCATTTCAACAAAAAATTCTGCAAAAAAGTTTGGAATTGGATCTATCAGAAAAATACCGTCAGCGTATTCAAATTATGCTGCTGGCGGATCAGGGGAAATCTCAAGCTGAAATTGGGCAAGCCTTGGGCTGTTGCCCAGCGACAGCTAGGCATTGGATGCTGATGGCTCGGACTGGTCAAGCACTCAATTGGCAGGATAATCCAATTGGTCGCCCTAAGGCGGTTAATGAGCAATATCTTGAACGGTTGCAGGAACTGGTAAAACAGAGTCCTAGGGACTGTGGCTATTCATTTCGGCGCTGGACAGCTCATTGGTTGAGTCAGCATTTGGCTAAGGAATTGGGGGTTGAAATTACCCCTCGCCATGTGAATCGGTTGCTCAAAAAGATGGGATTGTCCACTCGACCGAGAAAATCCAGTAAGGCTCAGTCAAAGACGACAGAGAATGGGATGACTGGGGTTAGCATTATGATTCATGACTTGCAATCGGCTGTTCTCCCTGATTCTTCACCGATTATGCTCTCTTACACAAATAAGATAAGCTTGAGTACCAATGGTTAAAAGTTCATCTGCTCCAATGATTTCTCCTCAACAATTGAGCAAGACTCTGGGATATTCTCTGTCTCCATCAGAATTCCAGCGCGTCCTCAAACGATGTCAATTCAAAGAGCCTAAGGTGGGCAAGTTTTGGCACGCAGGAAATAGTAATGCCAATAGTAATGTCAATAGTAATCCAAATACTAATGCTGGGATCTATATCATTATCGCTGGTAAGGTGAGACTACTGGATGGGGCAGGTGAATTAATCACTACTTTGGAAACCGAGGAGTCTTTTGGGGAATTGACCTTGTTTCCAGAGGTTGACTTGGAGCCATATTTGGCTAGAGCTTCAGTGAATTTGAAGCTTTGCTTTATAACAGCGGATGTGGTGTTGGCTCTGATGGATCGCTATCCCCAAATCCGAGACCATTTGTGGAATAAGGCACGATTGCGAGACTCCCAGTGCCAAATGCGATCCTCTGAAAGAGCCGCTACCGGAACGCAAAATCCTGCCTCAGCTAACTCCCCCACTTCTGCTACTGCCCTCACCTCTGGATCCCCTAAAAAAACCAAGTCCCAGAAAAAAATCAAGAAAGCTTTCTTCCCCCATCCCGCTCAGCGTGTGGGACATTGGTTTCAACGAATCACTAGGCGCTATCCATTTTATGCTCAACAGAGTGCTAGCGATTGTGGTCCAGCTTGTTTGGTGATGGTGTCTCGCTACTGGGGCAAGCAGTTTAGTTTAAATCGCTTGCGGAAGTTGGCGAATGTCAACCGGGATGGCTCATCCCTGCGAGGATTGTGCTTTGCTGCCGAAAGTGTTGGCTTTTCCACTCGTCCGGTGCAAGCTAGTTTCGATGATTTGGTGAAGCAGAAGTTACCAGCAATTGCTCACTGGGAGGGGAAACATTTTATTGTTGTCTATGAGATTACTAAAACCCATGTGGTGGTATGTGACCCAGCTCTTGACCAACGCACCCTCACCCATCGGGAGTTTAATCAAGATTGGACTGGTTATGCCCTGCTACTGGAACCGACCCTAAAGTTTAAGGATACTAAGGCGTCCTCTACATCTATCTGGCAGTTCTTTGAGTTAATTAAGCCTCATTGGCTGATGCTGGTGGAAATCTTGATAGCGTCAATATTTCTCCAGCTGTTTGGATTGGTTACGCCCATCTTCACCCAGTTGATTCTAGACCGGGTGGTGGTGCAGCGCTCACAGGTCACCTTAACAACAGTAGTGCTGGGATTAGTGTTGTTTAGATTGTTTGGAGTGGCGATGTCAGGGTTGCGGCAGTATCTGATGGTTCACACGGCCAAAAGGATTGATTTGGCGCTGATAGTTGGGTTTATTCGCCATACCTTCCGATTGCCCTTGAGTTACTTTGAATCTCGTTATGTGGGAGATATCGTATCACGGGTGCAGGAAAACCGCAAGATTGAGCAATTCATGACCGGTCAGACCTTGTCGATTCTGCTGGATTTGCTGACTGTCTTTATCTATGGCGGCATGATGTTTTGGTACAACTCCCAGATGGCAATACTAGCCCTAGTGATCGTAGTACCGTTTTCGACCTTGGCATTGGTGAGCGGACCGTTTTTACGACGGATTTCTCGGGAAATTTTCTATGCCAGTACTAAACAAAATAGTTATTTGATTGAAGCTTTGTCTGGAGTAAGAACAGTGAAAGCTTCGGCAGTAGAACAAAGCGTTCGCTGGCATTGGGAGGAGTTGCTAAATAAATCGATCAAGATTGGGTTTTCTGGACATGTGTTTAGTACTCAGCTGCAAATGGTGAGTGGTACCCTAGAAGCGGTGACGAGTACGGGTTTACTATGGTTTGGGGCGTCGCTGGTGATTCAGGATCAGTTAACCATTGGACAGTTGGTAGCCTTTAATATGGTGCTAGGGAAATTTACCTCTCCGTTCCAACGCCTGACCGAGGTATGGAATAAGTTGCAAGAGGTATTAATTTCTGTGGAACGGATTAATGATGTCCTCGATGCTGAACCGGAGGAGGATTTACAAGAGCAAGAGAAGGCAACCTTAGGTCAACTCCAGGGTCATATTCAGTTTGAAAATGTCACGTTTCGCTATCACGATGACAGTGATACCAATGTGCTGGAAAATCTCAGTTTTGAGGTCAAGCCTGGGCAAATGGTAGCCCTAGTGGGACGCAGTGGTTCGGGGAAAACGACGATTTCTAAATTGGTTTTGGGGTTTTATCCTCCTACCGATGGTAAGGTGTTGATTGATGGATTGGATATTACGACGATAACGGTGCAATCCTTGCGATCGCAAATGGGAGTGGTAGACCAAGATACCTTCCTATTTGGGGGAACCATTCAGGAAAATATTAGCCTCAGTCATCCTTCCGCTGATTTAGAGCAGGTGATGAAAGCAGCCCAATTAGCAGGAGCTCATGAGTTTATTCAAGACTTGCCTATGGGCTATGACACTCAGATCGGGGAAGGGGGAGGAATGTTGTCCGGGGGACAACGACAACGGATTGCGATCGCACGAGCACTGATGGGCAATCCCAAATTATTGGTTTTAGATGAAGCTACCTCTCATTTAGATGCAGAATCAGAACGAATTATCCAGCGAAACTTAAATACAATTTTAAAAGGACGGACGACATTAGTCATTGCTCATCGGTTATCAACAATTCGCAATGCCGATTTAATTTTAGTAATGGATAGAGGAAGATTAATTGAGAGTGGAACTCATCAGGAGTTGATGGAAAAGCGAGGACATTTCTATTACCTAAACCAACAACAGGTCACAGTAACTCAGTAATTCCTGTGTGGAGAGTGTGAGGAGTGTGGAGAGATGGGGAGATGGGGAGATGGGGAGATGGGGAGATGGGGAGATGGGGAATTAGATTAGCAACGGTTGTGATTTTCCCGATTTGTCACTGGCTCCCCAAGACCGCCCTGCATCGCTACTCCCTGTTCGCTGTTCCCTGTTCCCTTTGCTATATAAAAAATGACAAATAATAAAGAAGAAATGACTAATTCATCGAATGGACGAACTGGGACTAAACTCCAAGATGCTAAACAGATTGAACAGGATTTAATGCCTCCTAAACTTCAGGATGCTAAACAGATTAAAATGCCTCCTAAACTCCAAGATGCTAAACAGATTCAGCAGAATTTAATGTCTCCAAAAGTAGAGAATTTAAATAAAGATGAATCAAGGGAGGATTGGTCTTTTGCTACAAAAGAACTTCTCGATAGTCTTCCCCAAGCTTGGACTAGAGGATTATTGTATTTATTGGTAATATTTATTAGTGTCCTTGTTCCTTGGGCAATGTTTTTTAAAATCGATGAAACTGGGAGTGCTAGGGGACGACTAGAACCCCAAGATAAGACCATTCGTTTAGATTCTCCTGTGATGGGAACTGTCGCTAAACTTTATGTTAAGGAAGGAGAATCCGTCAAAACTGGGCAGAATTTAGTTGAACTAGAATCAGATTTAGTCCACACTGAGCTTCAGCAGTCCTTGAAGCGATTGGAAGGTCAACAAAATCAGCTTAATCAGTTAAAACTGATGAAAAATCAGTTAGCGATCGCCCTTCAAACTCAGGAGCAACAAAATCAAGCCCAGAAGTTGGAGAAGTTGGCCCAGGTTGAACAAGTACGACAAACCTTAGCAGCCCTTAAAAAATCTTATAATTTACAAAAAACAGAACAATTAGCCCAGTTAAATCAGGCCAAGCAATTGCTAGAGCATAGTCAACTTGCTTATAATTTAATGGAAAATCGGATGGAAAATGCCAAGCGGGAGGTGGCACGGTTTAGAGATGCATTTAATGAGGGGATTGTTTCGGAAATTCAATTGGTAGACCGGGAAGATATGGCTCAAGATCGGCAACGGTTGTATGAACAAACCCGATCAGACTTCGAGCAAGCGAAGTTACGGTTAACGGAGCAAGAGAGTACCTATGAGCGCACCTTGCGCCAAACCGAAGCAGAGATTGAACAGGCGCAGTTGCGTCTACGGGAGCAAGAGAAAAGTTATCAGGGTTTAGTCAAAGCCGCGAAATTGGCTCTACTGCGCTCTGAGGATAATTTTAAAAATATGGAGGCAGAAATTTCTAAACTTGAAACTGATATTGCTCAGAATAGGAGTCAGATAGAGGGGTTAACGTTTCAGTTGTCTCAACGGGTAATAAAATCTCCGGTAAATGGGACTATATTTGATTTCCCGATTCCTGGTTCCGGTTCAGTGGTGCAGCCAGGAATGATGGTGGCGGAAATTGCCCCAGAGAATTCTTCCTTAAGTCTCAAAGCCCAGATGACAACACAGGAAAGTGGTTCCTTGAAAACTGGGCTACCAGTAAAGTTGAAGTTTGATGCTTATCCCTATCAAGATTATGGGGTGCTAGCAGGGGAAATTACCAGCATTTCTCCCACTACTGAAGAGGTGGATACCGCTCAGGGTAGGATAGCGGTGTATAACTTAAAAATTGCGCTGACAAAAGACTGCATTGACTCAGGAAATGAGTGTATTCCTTTGCGTCCAGGGGATACTGCATCTGCTGAAGTAATTGTTAGACGACGTCGGATTATTGATTTGATTATCGATCCGTTTAAGCAATTGCAGAAGGGGGGAATAGGACTTTAGCATTTGTATCTGGGTTGTAAACACACGAATTGCCTCTTGCCTCTTGCCTCTTATCGCACTACGCATCAAGGTCAGGACATTCCTAAACTCCGAAACTTAGTCATAGCTTACTTCTGACTTCTGACTTCTGACTTCTGACTTCTGACGCTAAGCGTAGCGCTATACCTGCTCCCTGCTCCCTTTGCGATATGATTTACCCAATCTTTATCAAAACCCACCATTTTTTTGGTCTAAGGGTAAGGTCATAACCCGTTACAAACAGGTAGCCAAGTGGGGTTGGGGTTAACTCCCTAAATTCTTTCGGTAATGAATATAATTTACTGAATCTTTATCAACAATTTTCCATTTTTATACTATGCTATAAAGCTAGAGAGGTTAGATTTTAATAATCTAAAATAAACTAATTTTATAACAATGGTTTTAAGGGTGTTACCAAATTAAAGTAATGAGGTAAACAGGATTTTTTTTATTCCATGTTACCTATTCAATGTTGCATTTTAACTATTGCATTTTTATAGCAATCCTCTGTTTACATTTCCACGAAAAAGGCTATATACTACCAATTATTAATAATCAGTAAGCCTTCAGCCTTGGCCTTTGGCCATCCTACGCGAATGGCTCACGCTGCGCAAATAGCTTTCCGTAACTCAGATTAAACGAATGCTTACCTCTTTTATTAAAAAGTTCCGTAGCTTACCGATAGCCCGCTGATAGCTTACACTAATCACTAATTACTAATTACTAATTACGGAGTAAATTATGTCTCAACCTATGGCAATTACCGAAACCGATCTGATTCAGGAACTGAAGCTATCTCGTCAAATGCCTGAAGTCGTAAAAAGGATTGTCAAACACAAAATTATCACGTCGGCGGTGGCAGATTTCGGAATTGAGACAACAGAAGAAGAATTACAGAAGGCGGCGGATAACTACCGGGTTCTGAATGACCTCCAGAGTTCCGATCAGACCTGGGAATGGCTGGGCTACCATCACTTGTCCTTAGAGGATTATCAGGAAATGATTCGCTACAACTTGCTATCCGGGAAGTTGGCGGAGCATCTGTTTGCGGATAAGGTAGAACCCTATTTCTATGAAAACCAGTTGGATTATGAAAAGGTGGTGATGTATCAAGTTCCCATAGATGATGATGATTTGGCAATGGAACTCTACTATGCTATTCAGGAAGGGGAAACCAGTTTTTTTGATGTGGCTCATCAACACATTGAGGATCAAGAGTTACGACGCACTTTGGGCTATAGCGGAATTTTGCAGCGCCAGGATATGAGACCGGAGGTGTCGGCTGTTGTGTTTGCAGCCACTCCCCCTCAGTTACTGAAACCGATTTTTGCTGCTCGTGTCATGCGTTTGATTTATGTGAAAGAGATTATTAAACCTGAGTTGGATCAAGGGTTGCGGACTCAAATTATGTCGGAGTTGTTTGAGGAGTGGTTGAAGTCGAGGATGGCAATGGAGCAGGTGACGATGACGTTTAACAAGGAAAAGGTGACGGTTTAATAAGGTTGTTCGCGTAGCGTGGCCTTTTGGCCAAGGTTATTTGGTTGTTCGCCCAAGGCGATTCGGTGTAGGGTAGGTTATTTGGTTGAATGTTGAATGTTGAAGGTTGTTCGCGTAGCGTGGCCTTTGGCCAAGGTTGGAGATTATTTGCTTGTTGGCCTTTGGCGTTCCCTTCGGGTAGGTTGAAAGTTATTTGGTTAACTAGAGGGTTAACTAGAGGGTTAACTAAATGCGTTCGCGTAGCGTGGCCTATGGCCAATCGCGTAGCGGCTCTTTCAGAGCATCGCGTTTGACTCATGACTGATGAATTATACCATCAGAAGTAGTCACCACTATAGTTGACGGTTAACGGTTAACGGTTGACGGTTGGTCAGATGCGTTCGCGTAGCGTGGCCTATGGCCAATCGCGTAGCGACTTTTTCAGAGCATCGGGTTTGAGTGATGAGTAATATCTTTACGATTTCGCACACTTTATTAAAATCTTGATTCAAGTTTTCAAATTTAATCAGGTAATCAAGATCACGTGGTAGAGGAGATTTGAAGGAAGTTTGTTTTTTTAGTATCAAAGATTTGCTGACTTGGCTTGAGGTTTGTGCTAGGCCGGTGTCCTGTTCAATGATTTAATGTCTTAAGGTTGTTTTTTCTCAAAATTTTAACTATTAAATAACAAAACAATGATGGCTAATTTTACAGGATCTAGTCCGTTAAACGACGATCCAATCAAAAAATATCACCTGGCAAAAAATGTTATTGTAGTCAACAGTCAAAATTCTCCTGATGTCTGGGATTACATTATTGATAATTTTATCAAAGATAGAGACAATACCAAAAATACTATTGGATTACATCATATAATCAATCCTTATTATTCTCCTAGAGAATTTGATATTCAAACTCAAACTAAAGCGTTAACATCCATCGAAAGAGCGAGACAACTATCCCAGTATTCAGAAACTATCAAAATTAGTGCCGTTTATGAACCTGGACAAGAATTACTGGTCGATAACTTTAAACCAGATTATCAAAGCTTTATTGACCGTAATGTCCTGGATATCAGAGACTTTGAAATTCCTTGTAAGTTACCCCTGGTATTCGATATCCTTGAAGCCGGAGTCAAGAATGCTAAACCCGATGACTTTATAGTATTTACAAACACAGACATAATTCTGGCTCCTTACTTCTACGATGCAGTCATAGATTTATTACAATCAGGCTTTGATGCTATAACCATTAATAGAAATACCCTATCTGAAAAACAGATTTTAATCGATTCATTAGCCATTAATATTGCAGAAAAGGGTAGATATCATCCAGGGTATGACTGTTTGATATTTAGTGTTAAAAGTTTAAAAAAATTTGTCACCAATCAAGCCTGTTTAGGACGCTCAGCAGTCATGCGCGGATTGCTGTATAATCTGGTTTATTTTTCTCATAAAATGTTAATGCTAAAAAAAATTAATTTAACGTTTCATATTGGAAATGAAGTGAGCTGGCGTACTCATAAATATAAAGACTATACTGATTTTAATTTTTCTGAATCTAAGCTAGTTTTAGAAAAATTACTCGATGATACAGACCAAGGCATTAATTTATTGGAATTTTGTAAAAATAATCCAGAGAGGTTCGTGTTTAAATTTATTCATGAATTAGGCAAAATTGGGCGTCAGGAATTAGCAAAAATTTGGTAACAAACCCTATAAGTCATAGGGGCGCACGCCATGCGCTCCTAATGGTATACTTACTAGGGTAAGCTGATGGGCATTTAAATTGGTTTTTCCCTGTTCCCTGTTCCCTGTTCCCTGTTCCCTTTGAGCAATTTAGGTATCCGAATCTAAATGCTGAACAGCTTATAGTTACTGTTTCAATTGATACTTGTTCTCCAAAGTCTGTTAATACGGATATCGTTATTAATTAGTTTGGCAAAGCTCGAATAGTAATTTTTATCTGGAATCCTCTGGTAAGACGATCTGGTTGAATAATTTAGCCAATAGTCAACAATACTTCCAACATCAAGGGCGATTCCCCCTAGATTTTTGATACTATTGCAGTAGATTTTCCCTAAAAACCCCGCAGCCACCAGAAATACCTCTCCTGGATAGGAGACAGTAATTTCCGAACAAAGTTTCTGAAAGTAGTAAGGATAATGAGGGTGATTTTGCTGGTCTTTGTAATTAAAAAGTTGCGAATACTTATATTCTGAAGGTATCTTATACAACCGTTTAACTGTCACGCCATATTTTTCTCTAAGAACTTGATGAATACCCTCATGACAGGAAATCACTGAACATTCGTTTAAGTGATTGAAAATTAATCGATAAAGTCCCCAGACTTCAAGATCGTGATGAATATTACACGAGGTCAGGGTTTTATGGCTCAATTTATAACTATCATGTTCATGATAAAATTTTGGGTCAATTAGGGTATTAATTATGGAGGTATAACCTCTTATACCTTGTCCATTATATTTTTGTAGCAACTTTTTTTCTAGGGAATGAGATCCTAATACTCTACAAAACCAAGATAAATTTGGAATTCCTATAATATCAGCATTTTTTATAGCTAAAACCAAGCGATCACTAAGTTTTTGACAGTCACCTTCACTGAGGGATAATTTCCCCCACCAAATTGTTTTAATAAACTGACGATCTCTGTTTTGAAACTCTTTGAATTTATCGTTATAACTTAAGAAATTACCTTCTCCATCCCCTAATCTAATTAATGATAAAGGACTTTTGTTTTTGATGTGATCTAAAATTTTAACAGTAAGTTCATAGGTCTCAAAGGGTGAGCAATAAGTATTTAAACATGAGAGCTTGCAATTGTTGGATAAATAGTTTATTTTTTTCAGAATTTCTCTAAAAAAACGATTATCACTGTCAAATTCTGAATGATCGTTTAAATAAGCGTTGATTCGATCCTGTAAGGATTGACGAGCTTCGTCTACCCAACTAGATAATGATGTTTTTGGAGCAAAATCTTTGAGCTTTTCCAGATTAGTAATTTTTTCTATGTCAAATAGACAATGAAGTTGACTTTTATAAACTTTGATCGAGTTACCAGCATCCCTGAGGGTTAAATCAGTCAAAAATTGATAGGCATCTTGATAATTACCTTGACTAACTAATAATTGAGAATAGTCTGAGATAAACGTCTCATCAAACTGGTCTTGAGTTGATCGAGTCTCCTGAAGATATTGCTTTAGTTCATCTATATTCTGATCACGGATCAGAAGCCTCAGATAACTTTTGTTAAACCGGTCAGATAGTGTCGATCCACTTCTGTTTTTGATTGTCTTTAGTATTCGTCGTGTTGCTGCAAATTCTCCCAGGTGTAAATGGTTGTCAGCCAGATCAAGTTGAATATCCATATTGTCCGGATAGTCTAGATTGGCTTGTTTCAGGATTTTTTGACCATCTTGATAGTTATATTGTCTTTGGTGTATTCTTGCTTCAGCAAGAGCAAATTGGGGATCTTGGGGAAACCGTAATTTTCCAGCTTTAACCACCTTTTGGGCTTCCTCAAACCAGGAAATTCTCAATAGTGCAGTGATTTTATTCAACAAAAACTGAGAGTCATTTGGAAAAAGGCTGATCGCTAAATCCAGTCTTTCAACAGCCAATTGCCACTGCTGAGAAGCCATCGCGACGAGAGCCAAACCTTCATATCCCTGGGGCTTAGCAGAGTATTTTTCTGCTATTTCTTGGAATACTGCCTCAGCCTCATCAAACTGTTTTAGGGTTATCAATGTATGCCCTTTGTAAAGTAAAGCCGGAACATGATCTGGGAACAAATCCAGTAATTTATCCCATTGTTCTAGTGCCAACTCCCACTGTTGGGAATCCATTGCTTCACGAGCTAAAGCTTCATACTTATTCATGAAATTCCTGGATAATTGATTAGTTCATGTAGTTAAGTTCATGTAGGTGGGCAGTGAATCATACAGATTCACCAAGCTTGCCAATGGCGTTGGTGGGTACTGCTCACCCTACAATTTATGACTTGCTTTGTGCCTCTTGTATGCAAGCCAATTCCTGCAATAAGTAAGTGTGTTTACAACCCAAATATAAACCCTATAAGCTGTTCAGCATTTAGATTAGAAGACCTAAATTACTCATAGGGAACAGGGAACGGGTAATAACCAATTTAAATGCACATCAGCTTCAAGACAATAAAGCTCCTTGAGCCACCCTTCGATCTGTATTAATTACTTTGGCAAAGCTCGAATAGTAATTTTTATCTGGAATCCTCTGGTGAGCCGATCTGGTTGAGTAATTTAGCCAATAGTCAACAATACTGCCAACATCAAGAGCGATCCCCCCTAGATTTTTGATACTATTGCAGTAGATTTTACCTAAAAACCCGGCAGCCACTAGAAATACTTCTCCTGGATAGGAGACAGTAATTTCTGAACAAATTTGCTCAAAGTAGTAAGGATAATGAGGGTGATTTTGCTGGTCTCTGTAATTAAAGAGTTGCGAATAGTTATATTCTGAAGGGATATGATGAAATCGTTTAACTGTCACGCCGTATTTTTCTGTAAGAACTTGACTAATACCCTCATGACAGGAAATCACTGAACATTCCGTTAAGTGATTAAAAATTAATCGATAAAGTCCCCAGACTTCAAGGTCTTGATGAATATAACATGAGGTCAGGGTTTTATGGCTCAATTGATAACTATCCTGTCCCTGATAAAAATTCGGGTCAATTAGGGTATTAATTATAGAAGTAAACGCTCTGCCAACTCGTCCACTCTCTTTTTCTAGCAACTGTTGTTGTATCGACTGACGACATACTAATAGACGAAACCTATAGAACTCGGGAATGCCTAGGATATCAGCATTTTTGATAGCTGCGATCAAGTCATTACTAAGTTTTGTACAGTCATCGTTACTTAGGGTGACATCTCCCCACCAAACTTGTTTGGCTAGGTCACGGTCTCTGTCTTGAAACTCTTTGAAATGTTGGTCATAGTTTAGAAACGTTCCTTCTCCATCACCTAATCTAATTAATGATAAAGGAATTTTGTTTTTGATGTGGTCTAAAATTTTAACAGTAAGTTCATAGGTCTCAAAGGGGGAGCAATAAGTATTTAAACATGAGAGTTGGCAAATGTTTGATAGATAGGTTAATTTTTCCAGAATTTCTCTCAAAAACCGATTATTACTGTCAAATTCTGACTGATGGCTTAGATAACCGTTTAGTCGCTCCTGTAAGGATTGCTCAGCTTGCTTTACCCAACTAGATAATGAGGGTTTTGGGTCAAAATTGCTGAGCTTTTCTAGATTAGTAATTTTTTCTAATTCAAATATACAATGAATTGTCGTTTTATCAACTTTGACCGAATTCCCAGAACTCCTGAGGGTTAAATCAGTCAAAAATTGATAGGCATCTTGATAATTTCCTTGACTAGCTAATAATTCGGAATAGTCTGATATAAACGTCTCATCAAACTGGTATTTACTTGATTTACTATCTTTAATATATTGCTTTAGTTGATCTATATTTTGATCACGGATCAGAAACTTTAGGTAACTTTTGTTAAACCGGTTAGATACTTTCGAGCCACTTCTGTCTTTGATTGTATCTAGTATTTGTCCTGTTGCTTCCAATTCCCCGAGCTGTAAAAAGTTGTCAGCCAGCTCAAGTTTAATTTCAATATTATCCGGATAGTCTAGATTCGCTTGTTCCAGGATGTTTTGAGCATCATGATAGTTATTTTGTATTTGGTATATTTTTGATTCAGCAAGAGCAAATTTGGGGTCTTGGGGAAACTGCAATTTTCCAGCTTTAACTACTTTGTGGGCTTCTTCAAACCAGAAAATTCTCAATAGTGCAGTGATTTTCTGGAATAGAAACTTAGAGTCATTGGGAAAAAGGCTGATCGCTAAATCAAGTCTTTCAAAAGCCAACTCCCACTGCAGAGATTCTATCGCGACCCGAACCAAACCTTTATATCCCTGGGGCTGAGTAGGGTATTTTTGTGAGATTTCCTGGAATACTGCCTCAGCGTCATCAAATCGTCTTAGCCCTATCAATATATTCCCTTTGCTAAGCAAAGCCGGAATGTGATCTGGCAAAAAATCCAGTAATTTATCCCATTTTTCTAGGGCCAACTCCCACTGTTGGGAATCCATTGCCTCACGAGCCAACGCTTCATACTTATTCATGATTAGTTCATGTAGTTAAGTTCATATAGGATGGGAAGTGTACCAGAGAGATTCATTTCCTGGCCAATCCTGTTGCTAGGCACTGCCCACCCTACGATTAATCTGGATTATTCCCTGTTCCCAGATCCGCTGTTCCCTGTACAATCACTCAATCCTCCTGTATCCACTGGATATGCTGAGGCAATAACGTAGCTAAATCATAGCGCTGTAAAATTGTTTCCCTGGCATTCTCCCGAATCCCAGCCATCTGGTCCCGATTATCCAGAGCTTCTTCCACCCGATCCGCAATGTCTTTTGGAGAGAAAAAGTCTACTAATAATCCATTCACCCTGTTTTCTATTACCTCGATCACCGGAGCAGTATTAGAGGCAACCACCAAACACCCAGTAGCCATTGACTCTAGCATCGACCAAGACAAAACAAAGGGATAGGTCAGATAAATATGGACAGAGGAAGCTTGCAGGACTTTCAGATATTCTGAGTAGGGCAGGAAGCCAGTAAAGTGGACTCTATCTAAATCCAGAGGCACCTTTTCCAACATGAATTCCTTGTAGGTTTTGCCATCTGGTAGAAGTTTCCCATAGGCAACCCGATTGTCCCCCACCACTACCACATGACACCTTGGTCGTCGCTGCTGGAGAATCCCCACCGCTGCCATAAATTGGGGAAAACCCCGCATTGGTTCCATCCCCCGTGCGACATAGGTGACCAGTTCCTCAACCTCGGACAGGTCTAAATCGATCCGAGGCAGAACTAATTTTGCTCCAGGTTTGGGTTTAAAGAACTCGGTGTCAATGCCATCATGACGGACAGTGATTTTGCTATGGAACTCCGGTGGAAACCGTTGATGCTGATAGTGGGTGGGAGACAATCCGCGATCGCAACTGATTAAGCTCATTAACATTGAGGCATTTTTAGTCCGAATCCGGGTTATATCGTCATAGGTCACAGGCTTAGAGGGATCAAAGTCAAAATTTGACCCACGGGCATGGTAAAACCACTCCGAGTAGCACAGCAGTTTTGCTTGGGGAAAAACATCTTTGATATATAGCGTCGAACCCCAACCGGAATGACCATAAACCACATCAGGAACAAATCCCTCAGACTTTAGCCGGGTACATAGGTGATAGACTGCTTGACCCTCATGGATATGTGTTTCTAGGTCATGAAGGTAGTAGTGACTTTTTGCGTTCACTGTCTTCACAGCTTCGTAGATGGCTTTGGAAACCTTGGGCAATTTCCCTGGTATGCGCTGAGTGCCAAAGACAACCTGATTAGTATCATCTTGGGCTAATGCCTTAGCGAGGTGGGAAAATTGGGCGAAGGTGTTGGGATGGAGGAATAGAATACGCATCTTAAGTAGACATCTCCAATAATCTGTAATTCAGTCACAGCAATCAAACTAAGCGGGTCAACAACTGATTTAAAATTGAGCCATAGGAACGATTTAATGAGGTTTTGGAGTTGATGTAGGGTGGGCAATGCACCAGACAGATTCATGTGGTAACCAATGCCATTGCTAGGCACTGCCCACCAAAGATTAATCTATTCAGTTAATGTAGTTAACTTGAGCTCGGTGGGCAGTGTATCAGAAAGATTCCAAAGCTTCTGATAGGTTTGGTAAGCACTGCCCACCCTAAAATTAATCTCAATCCTGAATCTTTTTAAGTTAATGTATAAACTCAAAAATATACCCGCTTTTGGACAGCTTAATGTAGCTAAATTTTAAATAAATTTTAGCTTTAATAATTACTATAATATTCGCTATAATTAAATACTTTATAGTTAACAAATAACCATAGTACAGCGGTTTGCAATTCAGTGAGGTACAAAATTCTGGGTTTTTAGGGAGCAGGGAGCAGGCAGCAGGCAGCAGGCAGCAGGCAGCAGGCAGCAGGAACCCACCCCTAACCCCTCCCAAGAGGGGAAAAGATGGAAGAGGTAAAACAATCCTGTGTACCTGATAGTTATGCAAACCGCCGTATATAAAAAAATATAAAAAAATATAAAAAATAGTCTAAAAAACAGTGGTTGTATTTTACTTTTAACCAGAAATAATACGGGTCATAATCCTACAGCAGAGGGAAAATAAACACACCCTTCAAAAGGATTAACGTTTGACCTTTTAATTCCTGCCATTGTAGCTTTAATAATAGCAAGTTTGATAGTGTTAACAAGTAGTGCTTTTAGCGCCCTTTACCTTGACTAGACCCTAGCCAAATCAATACATCTTTACCACTACCAATCTTCGGGACAATCATCCATTGATGAATGGTCTGGTTCAGATTCAACCTGGTCCCGTTTCTCAAAGCCAACGGTAAGCTCAAGATTTCCACTAAAGAGAGGTCCAGTTTCATTGGGCTCTATAATACCATTATTGTTGAGGTCGATGGATAGTTGACCGATGGTAACTGGTATTTTAACAGTAAGTTGTGCCCTAAAGATGGGTTTCAACCTGAAGCCACCGATGATGTGACCCATCATTTCGGCATCCTTCAGTTCAGTCAAGCCGGTTTCCCGAGAAACTTTTAGGTCAGAAATAGTGATCATAGTTAGTAAATCTCGAATTGGTATGCTTAATTAATCAGAGGTCAATAGTTCTTACCCCTGATTCGATTTAGCCCGAGTATAGGGCTCTATAAATCCCTCACCAGCTACCATCAGAAATCATTGGTATTCAATAAATTCATCCTTTATACCTGATACTTCATACTTACAAGTAGCGAATGCTATTCTGCACAAAACCTGTAATACCTCTGGTTAAAATTAGTAGTAAACTTCCACAGTAAAGTGGTTAACTCTTAATTTATACCAGAGGTATTAGGAGACTATTAGTGTTAGTATTTCCCCCTCAATCCCCCAATATTGGGGGATTTTAGTGAGTAGTGCCCCTAGATTTGGTAGGGGGGCGAAACTAACTCAACGTCCTAATTAATCATCGTCCTCAAAACCGAACTCGAGTTCAATGATTCCACTGAAGATCGGTAAGGTTTCACCGTCCTCTACAGTACCATCACCATCTACGTCGATGCCAAAAACACCGAATCGAACTCCTCTTGACTGCTTTAAGTTTACCTTGAAGATGGGCTTGAAGAAGCGACCACCGATGATGTTAGCCATCATTTCGGAATCATTCAGTTCAGTTAAGCAAGTTTCGCGAGAAACATTAAGGTCATCAATAGTAATCATTGTTAGTAAATCTCCTGGAATTTAGCTTTAGTTTGTGTTTGGTTTGAGGTTTGTTGTTTCCTCATCACATTTACATCCTAGGTGTTTTTTTTTAGGGATGCAAGGGGTTTTTAAAAGGGTTAGGGACATTAAAAATGCATTGTGTCTTTTAGGGATTAGTCATTGAATAGTTGTGATTTTTCCTTGGTATGCCATCCTTTTGCATGGAATTATGTGTGATTATTATTCAATGATGGAAATGGCTAGTTAGGGAAATTCGGGACATAATTATTGCTGTTTTTTCTTTTGTTCTTTTATTTGTTTTGGAATAAAAAGAATGAAGGGGTCTTTGGGGAGTAGGGAGTCGGGAGTGGGGAATCGGGAATCGGGAGTCGGGAGTGGGGAGATGGGGAGATGGGGCGGGGGCGTGGGAAGACTCACAGGGGTAGGTTTTTAACAAAGACATGAGTCTGGGGTGACCGGGTGTGGTGTGACGGGAAGGGATGCAGCGCTACTCCCTACTGTTTTCTATATGCTGGGGTTTGTGATACTGATCAGGTAGATTTAATTTTCCCCACCCCGACTGGGATCTCCGGACTGTTTGATAGATGCGTACACGAAAGTAATTCTGAAATAGTCCAGTCAAATTTCCCCACCCCAATTCCCGATTCCCGATTCCTTCGGTGCGCTTTCCGTAGGCGAATGAAATTCGCCACGGGTCGCACCGCTCCCGACTCCCGAGTGCTGGTGAAATACTCCAGTGAATTTTCCCGGCATTGGTGAATTTTCGGATCAACATCAGTGGAGTGGGCATCAGGCGTGGAACTGGCATCTTGCCAGTTTCCTCCTTATTTTCGGGCGGGCAGGATGCCCACTCTACTCCTATTCAGGGCGAAGATTCAGCAACGCCAAATACTCTAGTGAAATTTCCCCACCCCGACTGGGATCTCCCGACTGTTTGATATAGCACTACCCATTCAGATATTTGACATTGTCTTGATGCAAAGCGCGAGTGGGGGAAACCCCCAAGACCGCGCTGCCTCCCCAAGACCGCGCTGCATCGCTCCTAAACTCCAAAACTTAGTCATAGCTGACTTCAGACTTCAGACTTCAGACTTCAGACTTCAGACTTCTGACTTCAGACTTCAGACTTGCGCGTAGCGCTATATTTATGCGTTCGCGTAGCGGCTCTTTCAGAGCATCGCGTCTGTAATCGTGATCAGCTCCAATCAATTTTCCCCACCCCGATTCCCGATTCCCGATTACCGATTACCGACTCCCGATTCTCGACTATCTAATTTATTAGTAATTCAACATTTCGTTAAAAGTCAAAATATTAAGTTATTTAACTTATTTGCAAATTTAATTGACATGAACGTCGTGAAAGTATACAATAAATATATTGCAATTTTCAGCAAAAGGAAACGAATCATTATGGATCAAAATTTCCTCCCCAACCCTGGTGATAATCCCAACCAGCCTAGTGTGCCTAACCCCTCTGGTGAGGGACAGCGACGACGGGAACAAATCAAACATATCTTAATTGGTTCTCCCCAAGCTGTTCGGAACACAATTTCTACACTTTATGCCCTTGGTTACGGGCAGGTGAATGATTGGAGCACACCTCAACCTACTGAAAATCCTGGAGAGGTGATCAGTATTTTGATTCGATATGTGCTCCTAGATTAAGCTAGATTAAGATAGTAATTTGCCAGGGATTTCAATCCCTGGCTAAAACAAAACCTCAAGTGTCAAGGATAATGTAGTGTGTTTTGGATTCTGACAATTGACCGGCTAAGTAAAGCACAACTAAGATGATTCGGTGGTGTTACTAGTGGCTTGAGGTGCAGCTAAGCTGTGAAGGGTTGAAAATTGCAATAAAAAATGCGGTCAAGGATTGGCGTTAACCAAAACTTGACCGCATTTTTTTTTAAGGGAAGCGGCGGTAAAAACTGAAGTCGGTTCCTCTAAACTGCCTGATGTATGGGTGGTGACGGAGAAACAAATTGCTGAATATAGCGGTTTCCAACCTAATCAGGTACACAGGATTTTTTCCGACTTCCGACTTCCGACTTCCGACTTCCGACTTCTTTGCTCCCTGCTCCCTAAAAACCTCACCTAATTGAAAATCGCTATATCAGGTAAACCTTAAGCAAAAACTCCCCCCTTAACGAAATTGGGGGGAGTAATCTTTATGCACTAATTATCCAGTGCCTTTATGAGCTAGTTACCGCCGAAAAGTCAATGTGATTCTCGGAGTGAAAGTCACATTACGACGGATATTAAAGAACCGCCGCCCCCGGAATAACCGGAAGAATGGGAAGAAGAATAAACCACCGTTGATTTGGTCCATCGCCACATCTGTATGGTTGAGCTCAGTCAAAAAG
>NZ_CEYLVT010000100.1:7551-26306 GCF_982860115.1 Moorena sp. | reverse complement strand
GCCTGGGGAGGTTTTAAGAGTCTCCCACTCTACCGTGCGCCTTTCAGGTCGCACTCACCATGTCATCCGCATATCGGATGCTGGGGTGAATTTCCTCTATTCCGTTAAGTGCGATATTGGCAAGTAATGGACTGACTACACCTCCCTGGGGTGTTCCTTGTTCAGGGAATTCCGGGCTGACGCCAACTTTTAGACATCTGAATATCCCCTGTTTCAGACTAGCCGGAGCTAACAACCTATCCATGATGGATTTATGGGAGATGCGGTCGAAACATTTCTTGATGTCTAGTTCGATTACCCTCTTATTAATGCCGTTGCAGTCTGACCTTAGGTGGTTGAATAGCCGTTTTTGTGCATCGTGGGCACTTCTACCGGTTCTGAACCCATAGCTGTGGGCACTGAACGTGGCTTCATGTGCTGGTTCGAGGGCAAATTTCCCTAGACATTGCCATACTCTGTCAGAGATTGTAGGTACTTTCAGCATTCTCGTACTCCCGTTTTTCTTGGGTATAGGAATTTCCCGTAACCCTTGGTGCATCCAGTTTTCTGCACGGGAGCCTAGCTTTTTAAGTACTTCAAACCGTTCTTTGTATGTGAGGGCAGTTTTGCCATCAATACCGGCGGTCTTCTTTCCCTGGTTGAGCTGTGTCACTTGACGGATGGCCAGCAGTTGAGCTGAGCGGGATTTCAGAATCAGTTTTTGTAGAGACCGAGCTTGTCTTAGGTCACCAGCTTGAACTGCTTTGTACACTCTTCTCTGTAGGCGGAAAAGATTACGGCGGAGTTGTTTCCACTTTTGTCCCTTCCAAAGTTCACTATAAGATTGGTTTCTCATGTGTCTAACCATGCTCTCCATTGATTTGTGTATTCTGGATATCCGCAGGCAGTTTCCGCCTGCATCCTACCCGGAAGTGGGGATTAGGTTTGGCATAACTTACTAAGGTTCGACCTTTCCTTAGACCCATTTGCTTCCGTTTTTACTCGTTCCGTCTTTTGGATTATTCTGGTGCGCTTTCCGTTTGAAGAATTAAATTCGCGTGAGTCGTCGCACCGTTTTGACGATTTAGGGCGGTTCAATTTGCCTATCCTCTTCTCGGAGATTACAGCTGTCCTAAAGAAAACGCTGTGAGAATGAAAGGATGAAGTCCACATTGTTTTATTCAGGTTGTGGCTTTGAAATGAGACACTTTTCTAGAACCTGTTTACCCATGTCGTCCCCCCGTTAGCGCCAGTGTTGCTACCTGCTTATGGTCAACTGATTGCGCCCTGTTGCCAGCGTCACTCTGCGGAGATGCCGCCCGCTCGGTGTGGCCAGATAGGGAGTCACTTGTCTCCTCAAGGACAGGGCTTTCACCTGCATCCGTTAGACAGTTAGGACTTTGAGAGTGTTATTCTCGCGAGTCCCCCTACTCATACCCCTAAGGTTTCCTTAGGCTCCTGGTAGGAACGAGCCGCACCTTTAGCTTTCATCAGCGATCATCATATCTAGGAAAGGCAACAGTGAAAAGAAAGTCGGTAAGTTTAATTCTAATATCAATAGTATGATAAACCCTTGTTGTCAATACAGTGGTAATAATTCTGAATAAACCCTGCTTTAGTGTGTTTATTAACCTATAAACTATTTCATACAGACAAATAGGGATAGGTTGTTGTAGCTGAAATCCACTTCTACCATTGCGATACTGGGAAGGAACCGCTAAACGCGATTGACCCTAGGTCACGCTACGCTCCGGAAGCAAAGCTTCCGCTAAAAGCGATCGCATTAAGTTCTAGATAGGGTGCATCTCATTTTTGCTATTTGACCTGATGGTGCGTTACGGTGCGGGCTGTTTCAACAAGGCGCGAAGAGGGGGAAAATCATGACTCGCCCGCCCCTAACGCACCCTACACCTTCAACTATTGAAAACCTTACAAATACTTCACCCAAGCTTCCCTTACCTCCGGTGAACCATACCAAAGCCCCTTCCTTCTAGGAGAATGCAGCACTTCATCAAGAGTAATATTAGTCGCTCCAGCCAAATGAGCAGCAGGAATCGGAGTAATCCCATCTCCCCAGCAATTCCCTTCGCCACAAGTGAGCTTGTAACTGTTGTAAGCCAACCAGCTACCTAAGCGTCGCTTACCATAAATAGCCTTACCAGCGACACAAATATAATTGACATCTTGGTGAAAGGCTCCTGGATAGTTATTATTCACAAAATCAAGATTGCGTTTAGTCCAACGTTCCTGACTGAGATGGGGTGTACCCAGAGTCACCAAGGTAGAGATATAGGAATGAGCATTCCATAACCCTACCGAGTCATCACTAACATCTCCATGAATCGTGTAAGGCTTTTCTCCTAGATAGATCCTGGCAATCCAGCCACCAGCAGAGTGACCGATTAAATTAATCTGTGACGTGTTATGCTTCTCCAACTGCTGTTTAACAGCTTGGTCGATTTTTCGCAAGATTGGCACCACAGAGCGACCACCGAGGGTAGGAAACCAATCCTGTTGGCGTATTGGGACAGTAGTTGCGGCAATCCCTAGCTGTTGTAGTGATTGTTCTAAATCACGGTATTCACTAGCGCTAGCAAAATAGCCCGGTAAAATAACAGTTGGTAATGGCATCGGTGGTAATTTTAAATTTTGTAGATAATTATAAACTTTTGTGAAACTAGGTACACTTTATGGTATAAGCGTTGGACCTGGGGATCCTGACCTGATCACCCTCAAAGCACTACGTATATTGAAACAGGCACCAGTAGTAGCCTTTCCTACTGGAGTCCGTGGAAAACCAGGAATGGCTCAACAGATTGTCGCTGAATGGTTGGAGAATCATCAGGTGCAGTTACCCTTGACATTTCCATATGTGCAGGATACCGCTATCTTGACCCAAGCATGGCAACTTGCTGCTGAGCAAGTCTGGAATTATCTAGGATTAGGGCAAGACGTAGCATTTGTGTGCGAAGGAGATGTGAGTTTTTACAGCACATTTACCTATTTGGCACAGAGGCTACAACAGTTGCATCCAGAAAGCCTGATTCAAACTGTACCAGGGGTATCTTCCCCCATGGCGACAGCATCGGTTTTGGGATTACCCTTGACCATGCGTGATCAGCGCCTAGTGGTGCTACCAGCTCTCTATAATGTGGAGGAACTGGAAAAGGTTTTGGATTGGGCAGATGTAGTAGTCTTGCTCAAAGTCAGTTCAGTTTATCAGCAGGTGTGGCAAGTGCTGCATCGACATCAGTTGTTGGAAAATGCCTATGTGGTAGAACGAGCAACTCTACCGGAGCAGGTGATTTATCGTAATTTATGCGATCGCCCTAATCTGGCATTACCCTATTTTTCTCTGCTAATTGTTAAGGTAAACCAATAAGATAGCAAACCAATAGATAGCAATGTTTCAGCCATCGATGTAGTTGTCAAAATAGTTGTTATAGCTAGCCCCAGCACGATCACTCACTCTGATTTGCCAAGACTTAATTGAATAAGCATCTCCTCAGCCGAGAGCTTATTAGCAACCATGGAAATACGTCAACAATAACTGCCATGTCTGATGCTTCTTTAATTAAAAACGTCCCAGAAATGCTGAGTCACCCCCTAGTGATTTCTGTTACCGCTTCTCTGGGGGTTCATATGCTACTCGTACCTATCTTAGGTGATTTGTTGAAGAATCAAAAGCCTAAGGAAGAATCAATGGTGCAAGTGTTGGAGTTAAGCCCTCAACAACTCAACCGTGTGCCCAAGTCGGCTGCACCACCACTAACCCTGCCAGCTGTACCAAATGCCAAGACTCCGAGCAATCCCTCCATCCCTTCGTTATTTAGTGCTTTCCCACCCCCTCCACCACCGCTACCTTCTCTAGAGTCCCTCAAGAAAATTCCCACACCCCCACCTCTGAGATCCCTACCGATAAAACCCTTACCCTCAATTGGTAAGTATCCTTTACCACTGCTAAATCGCAAAAGACCGATTATCACCAGAGGGTCTTTCCCGATCAAGCTACCACCAAAACCCGCGACAGCACTACCAGCCCCACCACCGCGACCTCAGTTCAAATTCGATACAGAGTCTTTGAATCCAGGTTCCTTCCAGACCGGTTCCTTGCCAGTATTTGGGAATTCTACCAACCAGATTCCTGATCCATTAGAGGTTCCTAACCAACAGCCACCGGTATCCGTTACTCCACCTGCTCCGAAACCACAATTTTCCATCACCCCTCCTCCTTCTGAGCCTACTAAACCAGTACCTTCTAGTGCTGTTGCGATCGCACGACAACGTGATCAAAATTTAGTAGCTCAAGTGCGGATGCGGCGCAAGCAACTGAGAAAAGATGTAACCAATACCACTGATGAGGAAGCTAGGAAAAACCTGGTGGAATGGATGGCTTTGGTAAAGGATACCTTACCCAAAAAGGAAGTCGTACCAGAAGCCATAACAGTTAGTGCTACTTATCCCAAAGACGCTTGTATTAAGAAACTAGAAGGCACAACCGTCTTCGGAATTTTAGTAGGTGCTAATGGTGAAGTGACTAATGCACAGCTGATTCAGAGTGCAGGGTATGGCATTTTAAATCAGCAGGCACTGGAAGATATTCAGTTCCGCAAGTTTAACAACCAAACTGGCACAACAAAACCCTACCAGGTCAAGGTAGCCTTTGACTATGACAAAGGCGACTGTCCTAGTCTAGCGGTTTTCCAAGAAACCGCTAACCAGCCAGTTCCAGCAAAGCCAAATACTGTTAGTGGGGAAAACGCTGCTGCCAACAATCCAGTAATAGTAGTTCCTAAGCCAGAAACCCCTAGCAATAACTCTGCTAACAATAACTCTACCGATAACAATAGGACAGTATCAGTTCCAGTAAAACCGAATAGTGCTAGGGAAAATTCCAACACTAGACCCAGAACAATATCAGTACCAGTGCGGGAGAATACCTCTAGCCAAGACTCGACTCCTAAACCCAGGAGGGTGTCAATACCAGTGCGGGACAATACCTCTACTCAGGAAAATACTCCTAAACCTACAAGAGTCAGAGTACCAGTGCGGGAGAATACTCCTACTCAGGAAAATACTCCTAGACCTAGAGCAGTGCCTGTACAGCAAAATACTCCTAGTCAGGAAAATACTCCTAAACCCAGCAGAGTGTTAGTACCAGTACGGGACAATACTCCTAGTCAGGAAAATACTACTCAGGAAAATACTACCAACACTACAGCTGTTCCAGTGAAGCCAGCTCAAGCTACTGGAAACTCGATTTCGGAACAGTCAGCTAATCAAAACTCAGGGAAAGAATCAGTTCCAGAAGCAGCAGCCACTCAAGAGCAAAACTCACAAGAGGATAAAGACTGCAAGTTCAAATCTAGATCAGCTCGCAGGCGCAACAGAATAGACTCCTTTACAACACCATCGTCCAGGTCTTGTAAATAAGAGTTTTCTGTTAGTTAAAGCCTGGGTTGTTGGTCAATGGAGCATTAACATTATTTTGGAATTTAAAATTAAGAATTAAGAATTAAGAATTAAGAATTAAGAATTAAGAATTTGTAATTCTACATTCTGCCTGCATTCTACATTCTGCATTCTGCATTCTGACAGACAACCTTGGCCAAAAGGCGACGCTACGCGAAAAACCCGATTACCGACTGGCAGGCAAACTGCCGCCGATGAAGTGGACATCACTGAAGGTTTCGATCCATAGACGAGCGCCACAAGGCAGTGGGTTATCTGGCTGATAGGTAATTCGACATGGGCCGAGGATTTCTACTTGGTTGCCATATAAATTGTTGCCACTTCGTTTTACTGAAATCACTGGCTTCCGCTCTTCCGGGCGTTTGTGGATATTCGAGCCAATGTGATTGCGGTTGACATTAATCTTGGCTAGAGCCGGAGGACGACTGGTACGCCATTTGCCTTTTGGTCCTCTAGTGCCTTTAATGATTTGAGGCATATTGTTGAACAGAGGAATAATCCAGAATTTCCCACTTTTATAAGCACCCCGGACGCGACCCTTCTCTAGGAGTTGTCGCAATCGTCTCGAAGAGATTCCTAGGAGAGATGCCGCTTCGGTAGTACAAACGCACTTGTTCATAAGTTCTTCTTCTAAACTATTCCGATAGTTGTATTATAAAGGAAAAGCAAGCATTAAGACAACCCCTGATTAGCGAAAAGGAGAAGAAAGTCGCAATTAGACACTTCTCAAGTAGCGTGAGCTTTTAGGTCACGGCACCTCAAGTAGCGTGGCCTACGGCCAACGGCTGTTGGCGTAGCCTGCGCGTAGCGCATATGCCTACTGATTGCTTATTTTATGCTCTGTGATTTGATTTAGGGTATGCTGTTGCTGGCGAGCTTTTTTTTCCGTTTGAGAGTATTTAATTTATCGAACTATAAAAGGGTCTAGCTCCTAACCCAGTGAAGTATTTTGCTGCACCCGAAAGGTGTTATTTATATGATAATTGTTCTCATATTAATGAGATAACACCCCTAATTTATCCCTGTTGCCTGTTCCATAAAATCCTACACTTGTGTACCTAACTTATTTGAGTAATGCTAAGCGCGTTTGTATTTGAGATGTAAACCTAGAATATATTTTTTTATTGTACAAGAAAACTGTAAATTTATTGCCCCTCTTGGGTTTTGCTTCTTGTATCCAAGCCTTTTGCGGCAACAACAAGTGTGTTTAGAACCTAGATACAAACGCTATATAGTCATTAATCATCATAACTATGAATGAATCTTAGTCATTTTACTAGTAACCTACTGACCTACTTACCCACTCACCACTCAGGCTTTTGCCTTGCTATTGATTTAAGTTACTTAAACGTGATACTATTTAGCTTATCTAGATTAATTTTTCTCTATTAAAATAATATTAGTAATACCAAATATATAGTATAATAGTTTGCTTAATCCGTAATTAATTTTAATTACAATTGATGGGGTTTTAAGCAAATTTCATTCTTAAGGCTGATTTATGATAATTTTGGTTGACAATGTAAAGAATCAGTAAATATACTGTTAAGCGGAAAAAACATTTGGTGCATAGTCTCATCATCAGGGAACAATTAGGCTGTCAAACGACTTCAGAATGGTGATTTCAGGATGGTTAATTACCTAATCAGTTGCTACTTATGACTTCTATCCTCATAAGTTATAGTTTCTTGATAGTTCTGAAATCCCACAGGAAGACGAGTTTGGTTATTCCTGAATAAATCAGGGTCTTGAATTCCGTGCTTTCAGGAATTCTGAATAATTTCAATAAAAGCGCGATGCAGAGGTGCGACCCGTGGGGAATTTAATTCGACGACTGTAAGCGCACCTAAAGGGTAGCATCTTAAAAAGATTCAACGGCGCAGAGAAATCCTAAAGGTTTGGGAAATAAACTAAAAACCATACAGTCCTGGTGCAGACTTTATCCTAAATCAACTGCTGTAATCCCTTTTTGACCCACAGTTACTAGACTAGGGATATCTATTAGGGTTGGAATTAGATAGTCAAAAGCTGATAGTGAGTTCCGTTAATTACTTATCAGTATTGGGTGCTCATTAATTGTTAATTGTTAATTGTTAATTCACAATTTTATCACAATTTTCAATTATTAAAGAAATCTAATAAACCCTAGTATAAGTGATCAAATTCTTAACGTGATAGGACAGATCAGCTAAGCAAGCTATAGAAGTCAGGTTGCTATATTGATCAAGTTCACAAATAAACTCTACCGTTATCGACACATTATGCAATCTTTGTCTCAACAAAATCAGCCACTGTTTATTTTTGGGATGGAACGTTCTGGAACAACGCTCTTGCGGTTAATGCTGACCGCTCATCCTAATTTTTGTATTCCTCCTGAAAGTCTGTTTTTTGTTAATCTGGAGCGCAAATACGGTTCATCCCAAGACTTAAACAATCAAATCGATAACTTCTTGACAGATATCTACGCTGATCGAAGGTTTCGGGAGTGGAACATTGACCGAGAGAAGTTGCGAGAAAATTTGACAGCTCAGAAACCACTGAATTATTCAACAGCAGTCGCCACAGTTTATCAAACCTATATACAGCAGTTTGATGGTGAAGCCGATTGTTGGGGAGATAAAAATCCTTGGAACATCTATCATATTGAGACCATTCTCAAGTATTTCCCTAATGCCAGATTAATTCTAATTATCCGAGATCTCAGAGCAATCTATGCGTCCCTAAAACGAAATGAGAAAAAATTTGCCAAGACTTGGAAGGGAGCCTGTATCGCCAATGTGGTAGCGACAACCCAACAATGGCAAAATTTAGTCGAAGTCATTCAACACTATCAAAATGACCAGCGGTTCCATATCCTCTTCTACGAAGACTTAGTCACAAATCCAGAAGAAGAACTCCAGGGAGTTTGTAATTGCCTCGGGGTATCCTTTAGCCAATCAATGCTGCAGTTTAACAAAAAAAATGCTCAAAAAAAATTGGTGCCAACCCGTGAGCTAGGATGGCACGCGAAGACCTTTCAACCGGTTAGTAGCGATCGCATTGAGGCTTGGAAACACGAACTTAGTGATTCAGAACTAGCAGTCTTAGAGATTCTGAACTATAAAACCATGCTCCATCTAGGCTATGACTGTATTCCTAAAAGGTGGCAATTTCACACACTACTCAAGTTCTGCGCAGATTATTCTCAGTACATCTATTGGAGACTGTCTAAAGCTAATCTTCAACGAGTTATAGGGAAAATTCGTGAGGGTTTAGTAATTCTCAAGACACTCCAATTATCCTTGACCAGAAATTTATCCCAAAACTCGATCCAATGAGGTTGCAATGATTAGAAAAGCCTGACTGTTAAGTCAGGCTTTTCTACTTAAGCTAAAATCTTAGGTGCGCCCTATCCTACAGAATAGGGCGCTTCGGGTCTATGGCTCTGAGGGCCTTAATTATCAGCACTCATCAATGAAACCTGATGGCCTTGAGACAGCTGAGTACTAATCACGGCCTGTTGCAGTATGGGGGTATTAACAACAGAATCATTGGCCAAAGAAAACAGCGGATTCGACAAAATCCCTGCCAGAGAGGTCGCAATTAAGGACATCACTAAACCGACCTGTAACGGACGCATACCGGGTAAACTCCAGCGAATTTCGGGATAATTCTTGACCACATCCGACATCTCTTGAGGTTCTTTGACTACCATCATCTTGACCACACGGATGTAGTAGTAAATCGAAACCACACTAGTTAGCAAACCTATTAACACTAAAGTATACAATCCTGCTTGCCAACCAGCCCAGAATAAATAGATTTTACCAAAAAATCCAGCAAAGGGTGGAATCCCACCTAAAGACAGCAAACAAACACTTAAAACCAAAGTCAGCAAGGGATCCTTGTGATAAAGACCAGCATACTCACTAATTTGGTCAGTACCAGTGCGTAGGGTAAACAGAATGACACAAGCGAAAGCCCCTAAGTTCATAAACAAGTACACCAGCATGTAGAAAATCATGCTAGCGTAACCGGCTTGGGTCCCAGCAATTAGACCAATCATCACAAACCCAGCCTGACCAATAGAGGAATAGGCTAGCATCCGTTTCATGCTCGATTGAGTTAGGGCAACGACGTTACCCAAAATCATACTTAGGATAGTCAAAGCAGTGAACACAAAATGCCACTGATCGCTTAACAATGGGAAAGCAGTGATTAGTAGACGAATCGCTAGAGCAAAGCCAGCGGCTTTAGAACCAACTGAGAGAAACGCTACCACTGGCGTGGGAGAACCTTCGTAAACATCAGGAGTCCATTGGTGGAAAGGAACTGCTGAGATTTTAAAAGCAATACCAGCGATCGCAAACACCAAGGCAATCAGAAGACCTAGGGATTGACCGGATTCTAGGTCAGCAACGCCAAGAGCGATCGCACTCAACTGCGTTTGTCCCCCAGATAACCCATATAATAGGGAGACACCATACAAAAATACGGCTGAACTGGCTGCTCCAATCAGCAAATATTTCAAAGCGGCCTCATTGGAACGGGGGTCACGCTTCATGTAACCCGTCATCAGGTAGGAGGAAATACTGAGGGTTTCAAGGGATATAAAAATCGTGACCAGCTCCGTCGCCCCGGACAGGAACATCCCTCCTAAAGTAGCCGTGAGCAAAATGCCAATAAATTCTGCCAAGGATGTACCCGACTGCTGCACATAACGAATTGACATCAAAATCGTTGACACAGTCGATAGGGCAATGATGCCACGAAATGCCACACTCAGGGTGTCACCATTAAATTCCCCAAAGAAGGCGATGGGATTTGCAGCATCCCATTGGAAGTATAGGGCAACTATGGCAGCAAGTAGACCCCCAATGGCTACATAGGAAATAGTTTGAGCAGACTTTTTCCCAGCAATCAGGTCAATGATTAACACTAGCAAGAGGGTAATAACTACAATTCCCTCTGGCAAAATTACCCCAGCATTCAACTGGGCGGCAAGATTGGCAAAATCCATAGGCTTTAATGATATGATCTATGGTTATTTGAGTATCCAGATTAACTTTCTTATCATATCGGTGATTGTAGCTAGTTGGGCAAAGGGCTTGTATACCTTGAAGATTGGAGAAAGTAGAATTCCGTATTTATGCCGTTTCACTGCCCTCTGTGCCAGGGTAAGGTGAGACTAGCTGTGTCGTACATCGGATCAATGTTACCTTTAATGTTACCTTTGAAGGCAACGAACGAATTGTTTACAAATCTTTAAGCAGCAGTCAGAGGAATTGGGATAGGGGTGTACTTAGGGTTTTAACGGTGCTCTATTGGTTAGCCATCACTACATCAGCTATTCGTGGGTTACCTCTAGGTAAAGATTATTTCTAGCACAATCCGAAAAAGTAGGGAGTACTGCTGAAGCGCATATATATAAGTATAAGTAACCCTCAAATTTCGGTACCTATGGTCAAGTTGGCTAACTCCCTTTCCCACACAGTTGCTCCTTGTTCGTGTTAGCCTGCGACACAAGTGGCGTACTGTAGAAATTAATAGGCAAGCTTATACTGCCATCAGGGGGCTCTACTTAATGCTGGAAAACTATGCTGGAAAACCATGCTGGAAAACCATGCTGGAAAACCATGCTGGAAAACCATACCCACACTCAGTAGGGAGGAAGCAAATTACTGGCTTACTCCCTCGACCTTTGACAAAGACCTTTGAGAAATAGTATTTAAATTAGACTATTCAACACCGCCGCTATTGTTGAAACTCCGATGACAACCCTTGTAATTGTCGAATCTCCTACTAAAGCTCGCACCATTCGGAACTACTTACCTTCTAGTTACCAGGTCGAAGCCTCCATGGGTCACGTCCGTGATTTACCTCAATCAGCTAGTGAAATCCCCGAAAAATACAAGGGGGAAAAGTGGGCTAAGTTTGGGGTGAATGTGGAAGCTGACTTTGAACCGCTTTACCTGGTGCCTAAAGACAAGAAACAGGTTGTCCAACAGCTAAAAGCAGCTCTGAAAGATTCTGATGAACTGATTTTGGCTACGGATGAAGACCGAGAAGGGGAGAGTATTAGTTGGCATTTGTTACAAATCTTAAAGCCGACAGTGCCAACTAAGCGAATGGTATTTCATGAAATCACTAAGGATGCTATTCAAAATGCCCTACAAAACTGCCGTGAGATCGATGATCAGGTGGTAAGAGCTCAGGAAACAAGGCGGATTCTTGACCGACTCGTGGGCTACACCCTCTCACCGCTGCTGTGGAAAAAAGTGGCTTGGGGCTTATCAGCTGGTCGGGTACAGTCTGTAGCAGTAAGGCTTTTGGTGAATCGAGAACGGCAACGCCGTGCCTTCCGCAAGGGCAGCTATTGGGATTTGAAAGGGATTCTAGAAGCAGGAAGTTCCTTTGACGCTAAGCTAGTAACCCTGGATAAGGTAAAAATTGCTACCGGCAGTGATTTCGATGCCAATACAGGTGAGATTATCGCAGGTAGGCAGGTCAAATTGTTGAGTGAAATGGAGGCTAAAGCACTCAAAGACCGCCTGTACGATCAAGTCTGGACGGTTACTGATTTACAAGAACGACCTGTTACTCGCAAACCTTCACCTCCCTTTACTACCTCGACCCTGCAACAGGAGGCAAACCGGAAACTGGGACTATCGGCTCGTGATACGATGCGGACTGCCCAGGGTCTGTATGAAAAGGGTTTCATTACCTATATGCGTACAGACTCAGTACATTTGTCTGAACAAGCGATCACAGCAGCCCGTAGCTGCGTTGAACAAAAATACGGGGTAGAGTACCTTAGCCCGAAGCCGAGAAAGTATACCACCAAGAGCAAAGGAGCTCAAGAAGCTCACGAAGCCATTCGTCCAGCAGGGAGTACATTCAAAACGTCTCAGGAAACGGGATTAAGCGATCGCGAATTTAAAGTCTATGACCTGATTTGGAAGCGTACCGTTGCTTGTCAAATGGCGGATGCTCGACAAACTCAAATTGTGGTTGATTTGCAAGTGGAAAATGCCGGATTTCGGGCTACCGGTAAGCGCATTGACTTCCCAGGTTATCTAAGGGCTTATGTGGAAGGGTCTGATGACCCCAACGCTGCTCTAGAAAACCAGGAAGTGATTCTGCCAGCTTTGAAAGTGGGGGATCATCCTAACTGTAGAGAACTCGAAGCTATCGGTCACGAAACCCAACCCCCAGCCCGTTATACGGAAGCTACCTTGGTCAAAACCTTGGAACAAGAGGGGATTGGTCGTCCCAGTACCTACGCTAGTATTATTGGTACTATCATTGACCGAGGCTATGCTCAGAAACTGAAAAATGCCCTTGCTCCCACCTTTACGGCCTTTGCGGTTACTAATTTGCTCGAACAAAACTTCCCCGACTTGGTGGACACGAGCTTCACGGCCAAAATGGAGCGCACCTTAGATGAGATTGCCAATGGGGCAGCGCACTGGCTTCCTTACCTGCAGAACTTTTATTTGGGAGAAAAGGGTCTCGACAACCAAGTCAAGGAACGGATTAATGAGATTGACCCGATTGTTGCCCGTACTGTTGAACTCGAAGACCTCGATGCTAGAGTCCGGATCGGGAAATTTGGTCCCTATGTCGAAGTGGATAATGACAATGGTGTACTTACTGCTTCGATTCCCCAAGACCTCACCCCAGCTGAACTAAACATTGAGCAGGTTCACGTACTGATTCAGCAGAAAATGGAGGGGCCAGAGAAATTGGGACTACACCCGGAAACTGGTGAACCAATTTATATCCTGAATGGCAATTATGGTCCCTATGTACAGCTAGGTGACGTAACAGAGGATAAGAAGAAAAAACCCAAACGTGTCTCCTTGCCTAAGGGGGTAAAGAAGGAAGATGTACACCTAGAAATGGCAGTGGGTCTCCTAGCACTCCCCCGCCTTCTCGGTCCTCATCCGGAAACAGGCAAACCGGTTAAAACAGCAATCGGACGCTTTGGTCCTTATGTTGTCCATGACCAAGGGAAGGAGGGCAAAGATTACCGCTCCCTTAAAGGTGAGGATGACGTCTTGACAATTACCCTAGACCGTGGATTAGAGCTCCTGGCACAACCTAAGAAGACAAGGGGCGGTTCTCGCACCAAGACTAAAAAACCCTTAAGGGAACTAGGAGTTCATCCTCAGGATGGGGAGCCAGTCAATATCTATCAGGGTCCCTATGGGGTATATGTGAACCATGGCAAAGTTAATGCCTCTCTGCCAGAGGGAAAATCCATGGAGGAGTTAACCTTAGAAACTGCCTTGGAACTAATAGCAGCTAAGGCGTCATCGGGTAAATCTGGTCGCAAGTCCAGTAAATCAACTACTTCCACCAAAAAGAAAACCTCTGGGAAATCCACCAACAAGACTACTAAGAAAACAAAAGATGATGACCAAGAGGGTAAGTCAGAGAGTGAATAAGTAATTGTACTTGCTGACAAACTGATTAAACTCAGGATATATATAATAAGATGTGACAACACAATTGTCAAGTGGAAACTAGGAAGTTTGAATTGAAGCAAAAACTCTTATCCTTTATTAATGTTCCTTCATCCTTCCTGCTGACCACTGCCTCTTTACTCATTTCTCTGACATTCCCCCTTTCGCCTATTCTTGGTCAAGACGAAACTAGTCTTGACCAAACTAGCCTTGATCAAACTAGTCTTGACCAAACTAGCCTTGATCAAACTAGTCTTGACCAAACTAGCCTTGAACAAACTAGCCTTGACCAAGTCACTCCACCCCAGCAGCTCTATGTTAAAGGTCGCCAACAGTTAAGTACAGGTCAATTACAAGAGGCTTTACAGAGCTTCCAGAAGTACCTAGAACTTAAACGAAACATTGGCGATCGCTATCAAGAAGGAGTAGCGCTATATTTTATTGGGTGGGTTCATGATGAACTTGGTCAATATCAATTAGCAAGGTCGTTCTTTGAGCAATCCTTAGCAATTGATCGAGAATTAGGCGATCGCACCGGGGAAGGGAGTACTCTTAATAATCTGGGGTTAACGTATTCCAACCTAGGGGACGATCAAAAGTCCCTAGAATTCTATCAACAAGCCTTAGCCATCTACCGAGAAGTGAGCAATCGTGGCTACGAAGGCAGGACTCTCCATAATTTGGGGAATATATACTATAAGCTGGGTCAGGACGACCAGTCCCTGGATTCCTACCAGCAAGCTCTTGATATCTATCGAGAAATACTGGATAATTCCGAAAAGAATTCTCTAGTGTCACAGGCAGACGAAGGAACACTGCTCAATAGCCTAGGGTTAGTTTACCACCGTCTAGGCAAGCACGAACAGGAACAGTTGTCCTATCAGCAAGCCTTGACTATTGCCAAGGAAGTAAGCGATCGCATTTCAATGGGAATGCTTCTGAATAATTTAGGTATCGCTTACCATCGCCAGGGAAAGTACCAACAAGCATTAGAATTCCACCAACAAGCCCTAGTGATTCATCGGGAAGTGGGTTCATTAGCTGGGGAAGCATTTACCTTTAGGGCTATTGGTGCTGTACTGGCGGCACAAAACCAGCCAGAACTCGCCATTATTTTTCATAAGCAAGCAGTCAATGTATATCAGTCCCTGGGGCAAGATGTCACTAAACTGTCTCAGGAGAAACTGTCTGAGGAGCAAAAGCAGTCCTATAAACTTAACTTGGATAATGCCTATCTAAGTTTATCTGAGTTGCTGCAGCAACAAAAACGGGTGCAGTCGGCGGAACTGGTGCTAAATTTATTCCCAGTGCCAGAGCAAAAAGAGGATTTGTCTAATCAAGACAAGACTCAAACTAGGGTTCACGAAAAAATACCATACTTACCTGAAGAGGAGCAAATCAAAGCAGGCTATGAAGCGATTTTGCAGCAGCAGCTTTCCCTGAGGGAACAACTCAATCAACTGATTACTATTCCGATAGCAGAAAGAACTCCTGTTCAGCAAGACCGTATTCTTGAGTTTAGGCAAAAGGAGCAGCAGCTGACCCAGGAATTTCTGCAATTCCTCAACAGTTCTAAGGTTAAGAACCTAGTCACACAGTTGAGGAAATAGAGTGTGGGGAGAGGGGCGTGCGCTTTGCGCATTAAGAATTAAATTCGCCACGGGTCGCACCGCTCCCGACTCCCTAAAACCTATATCAACGTAAGATTCTCCGCCAGTCATACTTTAAATGGCAAGAGGAACCGGATCCGATCCCAGAGACTGCGGTTATCAAAGCTAACTGGTCCTGGTCCAAAGGTTGCTACCATCAATAATCCACCAATTAGTCCTAAATTTTTCATAAATTGAATTTCTTGCATTTGGTTGGAGAAATCTGTGTGAAAAATCAAGGTGGTGGGAATTAAAAATCCAATGAGCGCTAATGCTCCCCAACGAGCTTTATAGCCCAGTAATACCGATAAGCCACCTGCCAAAAGTATAATGATGGTGGGAATAAGCAGTATACCAGGAACCCCTTTTGATTCCATTAATTGTTGAGTATAGGTTGGGTTAAGTAGTTTATCGATACCAGCTTTAAGAAAAATAGCACAAAGGAATATCCGCCCTAGGAGTGGAATGTATTTTTTCATGATTTCCAGGTTTTTTGATCAGCGCTATAACGCTATATTATAGGAAATGAAAAAGCTGAAGCTAAGCGAACAGCGATTAGCGCTACGCGCACGCTACTTGAGGTGCTATCAGCTATCAGTTTGTGAATCAAACAGGTAACCATTTTTTTATCTGAGTGAAGTCACAGCCTGGAAGCCTGTGCCACGAAGCATATGCGCGTAGCGCATATGCTTACAAACTATCTTCATTATCGAAGCTGGGGAGATGGGGAGATGGGGTAGACTGGGGAGATGGGGTAGACTCCCTCACGGTAACCTCCTCTACTTGGGACAGTTCACTCTTTCTTTCCTTAGCCAGTTGCTCAACAGTATCACTAATCACAACCGTTAAGTTTTCCCTGGTTTGAGCATGGTTGGCTTGCTCAGTCTTTAAGGCATCGATTAAGCGATCGCGTTCTGCCATGACTGACTTAAGGGTTGCCCTTAATTGCTCAACCGTTTGCAGTTGTTCCACATTCTGGTCAATACTCGATACCGTCTCCAGTTGATCTGATTTGAGTTGAAATCCGTCTTGTTGTAATTTTTGCAGTTGAGCCTTCAGAGTTTCAATTTGCTCTTGAGCCAGTTGACTTTCGATACGCCGTTGCTGAGCTTCAGTATTATATAACTGACGCCAATGAGCTGCACTTTTATCCGCAGTCTGGCACTCTTTAATGCTATCGGCCAGCTGCTGCTTCAGTTCCTTGATTTGGGCTAACCATTCGGTAAGCGACCCATTGTTGCTCATCAACAACTACTCCATCGGCTATGGCACTGATCAAATTTAATCAAAATAAATCACTGTTGAGGGGTGAGGGTTAACGGTCAACTGTCAATACAATAGTAAAGTGTGTCAATTAAATTACTGAACACTAATAATGGGCAAACTACGGGTAAAATTGGCAAATTAATTCATAGCAAGCCCGTGCTCTCACCAGAACCTATGCTATCTAAGCGTTTTTTTCGTTTCTTGCGTTTCTTTGGTTACCTGAATCTGGTAACCCTAAGGAAGACTTTCAACCGTGCGATGGAACGTCGCTTAATGGGTCTATCTGCTGAAATGGCATATAACGCCATGTTAGCGCTGTTTCCGGCAATTTTAGCAATTCTGACAGCGATTGGCTTGTTTGAATATTCCTTACAACTAACCTGGTACCAGCACTCTCCCGAGCTGAGTCAAGCGGCCCAGGAGCAAGCTCTGAAAATGATGAGCGAAGTGGGTCCGGCTCAGGCGGTGCAGCCAATTCAGGAATTTACCGAGCAAATTCACCTCAGCACCAATAGCAGTCTATTTTCCCTGAGTTTTATCGTAGCCATTTGGGTATCTTCTGGGGCACTGAGTGCAGCGATGAATGCCCTTGATCACATCCACCACATCCCCCGAGAGCAACAACGACCCTTTTGGAAAGCTAAGTTGATTTCTCTGGGCTTAACCATGGGTAGTATCATACTGCTAGTGATTGCATCGTTTTTGGTATTTATCAGTCACTGGGTGCTAAAAACAGTCGTTGATACCAGTGGAGCTTCCATCTTGCTGACACTATGGAGTCTGTTAAGCTGGCCCCTAGCCTTGAGTATGGTGGCGGCATCCTTTGCCTTTATCTATCGCTATGGACCAAGCCGTTGGCAGTACGGAACACCGATATTGCCAGGAGCAGTTTTAGCAGCCATTTCCTGGGCAGTGACTTCAGGCTTGTTTCGGCACTACGTTGCTGCGAATTTCAGCAATTACAACAAAGTCTATGGTACAGTAACAGCCGTAATTATCTTACAGCTTTGGCTTTACATGACTTCCCTGGTACTGTTATTGGGAGACCAGTTGAATGTGATAGTAGGAGAAGCAATGCAAGCATCCCATCGCAGAACTAGACCAATAAGAAAATTAGCCAAGGCCAAAAAACAATGATATAAGCTGAAACTTTAGAATTAATTATTAATTATTAAGAATTGAGAATTAATAATTGAGAATTGAGAATTAATAATTGAGAATTCTGCCTTCTAGATTCTGCCTTCTAAATTCTGCCTTCTAGATTCTGCCTTCTAGATTCTAAATTCTGCCTTCTAAATTCTAAATTCTACATTCTAAATTCTAAATTCTGCCTTCTAAATTCTAAATTCTACATTCTACATTCAACCAAACAACCTATAGAAGCCCATGAGGAATGATCGCAAAACATCGACCTTAAGGCGTGTACGTCGGGTAAGCTACCTACTGGACAATGCTATTCCTATCCCAGGAACAGGTTATCGGATTGGTTTAGATCCCATCATTGGTCTGTTACCAGGGGGTGGTGATGTTCTGGGAACTATCATTTCATCATACATTGTCGTAGAAGCAGCACGACTGGGAGTGTCTCGATCTACCTTGGTGGAGATGGTGCTCAATATCCTTCTTGAGACAGTTAGTGGTTCTATACCGGTCTTAGGGGATCTGGTGGATGCAGCCTGGAAGGCAAATGTCAAAAATGTTGAGCTTTTAGAGAAAGAATTAAATGTATCATCATCAACACCACAAAAATCCGATTGGTTGTTTCTGGTCTTACTGTTGGCAGGGTTGGCTGTAGTGTTGTTAGTTGCTGTTGGGATTAGTCTTGCGATCGTAGCCTGGGTGATCAGGACAATTACTAGCTGAGCAACAATGTCTGGCATTAATGAAACTGGCAAGATGCCAGTTCCACAGGGTGGGAAATGACACTGGCAAGATGCCAGTT
>NZ_CEYLVT010000100.1:0-7451 GCF_982860115.1 Moorena sp. | reverse complement strand
AAATGACACTGGCAAGATGCCAGTTCCACAGGGTAGGAAATGACACTGGCAAGATCCCAGTTCCACAGGGTAGGAAATGACACTGGCAAGATCCCAGTTCCACAGGGTAGGAAATGACACTGGCAAGATGCCAGTTCCACAGGGTAGGAAATGACACTGGCAAGATGCCAGTTCCACGCTTGATGTCCATTCCATCCATGGCTCAAACAGCTAAAATGAGCTGAATGGGAGTCAGAAGACACAAACAATGGAAGAAAAACAATTAGCTCAATTTTCCCTAGCGGATGGAACTACATTTTTGGTAGAAGTGGAAAAACCGGAAAGCCGTGGTATTGAGCGAGTCGCCCTGGGATCGGGAAAACAAGTCATAAAGGCACGGCAGACCTTTGAAGAAGCCCTGGATCAAATCAAACCGGTTGCTTCTGCGGTTATCACCAAATTGCGTGACCTAAACCAACCCGCCGATGAAGTGGAAGTAAAATTTGGTTTGAAGTTGACGGCAGATGCGGGAGCGGTGTTTGCCTCTGTGGGTGGCGAAGTGAGCTATGAAATTACCTTAAAATGGAGCAGTAATAAGAATCAGGGCAAGTAGAGGATAAATTAAATCAATGGATTTTAATGCCCATAAGACTTCAATTATTCGGCTCTTTTCTCACGACCAAGTAGTTGGTATTGGCTTTCTGGTATCGGAACACTATGCCTTAACCTGTGCTCATGTCGTATCAGAGGCATTATTAATTACTAGCACGACACAAAGCTGCCCTGAGGGAGAAATAAAGGTTGATTTTCCGTTACTTAATCCCAAAGATAAATTTTCGGTGAGGGTTATTTGCTGGCATCCTGAATCTGAATTAGATTCCGAGGAAGCGATAGAAGATATTGCGGTTTTGAAACTTGATCACCTTCCTGCTTCTGCTCACCCGACTCGCCTGCTGTTATCAGAAAATCTTGCAAATAATCGATTTAAAGTATTTGGCTGTCCTAGGAAAGTTTCGTTTGGAGTTTGGGCAACTGGGGTATTGTCAGAGCAAAATGCTAAACAATGGTTTCAACTGGAAGATACTAAGGTAACTGGATACGGGATTGAACCAGGATTTAGTGGTTCTCCGGTTTGGGATGAAAAATTGCAGGGAGTAGTGGGGATGGTAGTTGCTGCAGATACCAAACGACAAACGGCAAAAGTTGCGTTTATGATTCCGACACAAATTTTAGTGAAATCTTGGAAATATTTGGAGTCAATTGTTATACGAACTAAGGAAATAGAAAAGCCAGTTAATCCACGCTTGTCACCTGCAAAGATAAAGCATCTTGAAGAACGAAAAAAATATTTAGAAGAACAAATTAGTGACCTAGGCATTCCAATGAAATTCCTTGAGCCTTCATCAATTGAATATCAGAATCTCAAAAGAAGAAGTGACGTATATTTTGATGAGCTTGAAGAAATTGAAAATCAATTGTCTGGTTTTTAGGGATTTGCTAGTTTAAAATAAAAAATGAATCGCAGAGACTTTCTTGAACAAGAAAAAAAAGATTTAGAAGAAAAAATTAGTGATATACCCAGTCAAATGAGATTCCTTGACCCTGCGTCAAGTGAATATCAGAATCTCAAAAGAAGAAGTGATATATATTTTTCTCAACTTGAAGAGATTGAAACTCAACTTAGTTCATATCAACACTCATCATTAACCAACAATCAAAGAGGAAATCGCTTTGACAAAAAGCTACCAAAGATTGATTTTAGCAACCCGAGAAATCTAATTAATCAAATTCTCGACAAATTTGCTAGTACTCGTAAGGGAGGGTCGGCTTTTTTTTTAATTGAAAATATCAAAGAAACTAAGGGAGAATTATTGGTTTATGACATTCGAGACAATCTAACCAAAGAAAGTGATGACTGGAGACATTACCCGATTAATGTGATAGCCAATAATATTGTAGATGAACAAAGTTTATTAAGTGCGATCGCAAACTTTATACCTAACTCTGATTCGGAGACTAAAACAGTTGATAATCCTCAACAGCATGCTATCAATATTATTGATAAAATAACGAATGGCTTGCAAGTTGGAAGTCTTGTTTTTTTTGAATTGAATGATTGGGATGCTCTTGGGGAAAATCAAGATTCATTATTATCCTGGTTTATGGAGTATTTTTGGATTCCTATAACTAAAAAACAGTCTCAACTATCTCAGAAATATGCAAATATTATAATTATCCTTTTTATGACCACTAGTTATTCTTGTTTGTCCGAAAAATGTCAATACTTACCTCATTTCTGTCCAAGATTAAAATTCAATAAGCAAAAAATTTTTAAATTGTCTTTACCAAGAGCATGGACCCATAAAGATATTCGTAAATGGATTGAAGATACTTATAAATATTCTATTCAAGAAAGCTTGTTTGAATCAAAATACATCTTTGATTATTCTAAAGGAAATCCAGAAAAAATCTGTTACATGTTGAAACAAAAATTTAATAAACTTTAGTTATAGCCGATGAATCCTCCTAAATACATCTTCCAGGGCAATCCAAAAAATCGACCTAAACAATGTCATCCACATTCTCCTACAGAATTAGAACCCTATATTGCCGACAGTGAATTAATTGAAGCGGTGAATTTGGCAATTTTTCTCCAAAGACCCCTGTTAATAGAAGGAGAATCGGGATGTGGTAAAACCCGATTAGCAGTAGCAGTTGCTTATGAATTAGGGTTGCCCTTTTATCGCTGGGATATTCGCTCAACAACGAAAGTCCAAGAAGGATTATATGAATACGATGCGATTTTGCGCTTGCATGATGTCCAAACCAAAGACTTAACCCCGTCTATTAATCCAAAAACTGGACAACCGAGAAATCCTCAAGAACCAAAAGATTACCGTGAACTAGGCCCCCTGGGAAAGGCATTTCAATCCCACAACTATCCCGCAGTGTTGCTAATTGATGAAATTGACAAGGCTGATGTAGATTTCCCCAATGATTTACTGTCGATATTGGATAAACCTTGGAAATTTTTTATTCGGGAAACAGGAGAAACGATTGAGGCCAATCAAGAGCAACTACCAATTATCATTATTACCAGTAACAAAGAAAAAGGCAGTCTCCCCTCTCCCTTCTTACGCCGGTGTTTATATCACTATGTGCGTTTCCCTAGTCAACCAGAAGAGTTAGAGAAAATTGTCAATGTTCACTATCAACAGAAACAGAAAACAGAGACAATGGCAATGCCCAAATCTGATTTAGTGACGACTGCGGTCGCTAAATTTTTACAGATACGAGAGGATAAAAGTCTGTTTAAACCTCCGGGAACCAGTGAGTTTCTGGATTGGCTGGCTGCCTTACATCACTTTAAACCGGAACCCTATGCTGTGACTGAGCTCCAGCAAGAAAAAATAATTCCCTATCGAGATTTAGTATTTAAATTGCGGCAAGATTGGCAAAATCCCAATTATGCACCTTGATCATGAGTAACGTTAATCCCCACTCTCTGTTAACTCGCCTCTTTTACCGCTTGCGCCGGGATGGGTTTGCCTTGGGAATTAATGAATATTTAGCTGCCTTACAAGCTATGGAGGGCGGCTGGGGAGTGCAGGATGCCAATGCTCTCAAAAAACTGCTGCGATCGCTTTGGTGTCATTCCCTAGCCCAACAAGAGCATTTAGAGGTCATTTTTCCTTCCATTAGGGCAGAAGAGAGCCAAGAAGACGCAAAACCAAGGGAAATTCCCTCAGAATCACCCCAATCATCGTCCTCCCCTCAGAATCCCCCTCCTGTCACCCCTGGGGAACAGGTTTCCTCCATGGTAGACTGTCCGACTCCAGATCCTGAATTATCCTTATTTCCGATCAAATCATCAATCAATTCATTAGAACAGACAGAAGACTGGGATTTCCAAGCTTATTATCCCATTTCTCGCAGGTATATGGTTTATAGCTGGCGTTATTTACGGCGGATGGTGGCAGATGGTAGAGAAGATATTCTGGATGTGGAAGGGACAATTGCCAAGGTCTGCCAACAGGGATTTTTTTTAAAGCCGAAATACAGCCGAAGGGAGCAAAATCACGCTGATTTGCTCTTGTTGCTGGATCAGGAAGGCTCTATGACTCCCTTTCACCGCTTTACGCGAGATTTAGTCGAAACCGCCCAACACGACAGTAATATCGAGCGGGTGCGAGTGGGCTATTTCCACAACGTTCCACCAGAGTATGTTTATAAAGACCCTTATTTAACCGAAAAGGTAAAGTTTGAGTGGATTTTGGCAGAGTCTAATGGGGATACCAGTGTTTTAATTGTCAGCGATGGGGGAGCAGCTCGTGGCGATCGCCGTTCCGAAAGATTTTCAGCAACCGCTGAAGTTTTGTGGCACATTAAACAGCATACCAAGTTAATTGCCTGGTTGAATCCTGTTCCCTCTGAACGCTGGCAGGGAAGCACTGCCCAATTTATCGCTCATTTAGTACCAATGTACCCTCTGGATCCTCATGGGTTAAATCAAGCGATCGCACAGATTCGTTAAGATCTATGACAAGTCCCTCATCTGACCAATTAACCGAAGAAATAGCCAAGCAACAAATTGAACGATTTGTTGCCAGGTTTCAGCCCAACTATCGCTATCTAGCTTGTCATTGCGCCTTGCCCTTGGTTTTGACTCCGGAATTGGTGAATTATATCCGAGTGCAATTTTTACTCAACGAGGAAGTGCCTTGGATAGCAGAAGCGGATTTACTGTTATCGGAGTTGTGCCGTCCAGTTGGTTATGAATTATATGCCATGACTCCGGCGGTACGGTCTAATTTATTGGCACAATTTGAAACACCAGAATTTCAGGACAAATTTGGAACAAATCGCCTCAAATCCGTAGCCCAATTGCTGATGGACTACGTGACATATTTAATAGGAACCCATCCCGCCAGCCGACAGCGAGAATTCCAGGCACAACAATGGGCAGCCATGGTGTATTTAGATCAACATCGCACTCAAGCAGAAAACCAGATAGCCACAGCCCTACAAGGATTGGTTAACCGAGGAAAAAATGGACAGGCAGAATTAGCCCGATTACAGCGTCTAATTGAAGAATTTAGACCCCAGTTGAGTCAATATGACTCCTTAATGAAATTTGCTCAATCCCTCGGAATCTGGCTCAACGGTCAAATTCCCCCTGATGCTGGTCAATCCTATAGTGTTCATGGGGTAAACCTTAGCCTTAATCAAGTCACTCAGCTTGAAGGTTTCCCACCCATGCAAACCTTTGAATGTGAGGTGGTAACCATGGATGTGAGAGCAGGGACAGATATTAACACTAGACTTTTCCTTTCTTCAGGGAAACGGCTATCCATAGACATTGTGCTAGAACGTTTTACGTTTGAAGTGGCAACTATTGAATTTAAACAAACAGGCCGTTTGAGAACAGAAACAGAACTAATCATCAACCGTCGTCAACACCAAGCTCATGGTTTTACCGAAGACTTAGGGAATGGAGTTGAGCTAGAGATGGTTGCCATTCCTGAAGGGAGCTTTATCATGGGTTCCCCAGAAACAGAAGAGGGGCATAGAGACAGTGAAAGTCCCCAGCATCAAGTCACCATTAAATTCTTCTTGATGGGTAAATACCCAGTTACTCAAGCCCAATGGCAAGCCGTCGCCGCCCTACCCCAAGTCAACAGAGAACTTGAACCCGATCCATCCTATTTTAAAGGGAAAGACCGACCTGTAGACGGAGTCTGTTGGTATGATGCGGTGGAATTTTGTGCGCGGTTGTCTGAGTATACGAAACGTCTTTATCGCTTGCCCAGTGAAGCCGAGTGGGAGTATGCTTGTCGAGCAGGTACAACGACTCCGTTTCATTTTGGTGAGACAATTACAACCGGCCTAGCTAACTATGATGGCAACTATACTTATGGCTCTGGTTCCGAAGGCAAATCTGTTCAGGGAACAACCCCAGTGGGGAGTTTTGCAGTAGCCAATGACTTTGGACTCTACGATATGCATGGAAATGTGTGGGAGTGGTGTGCAGACCATTGGCACTCAAACTATAAAGGTGCGCCGACAGATGGCAGTGCGTGGCCAAATAATAATGACAATGATAATAATCGGCGGTTGTTGCGGGGCGGATCCTGGGACAACTATCCTGAGGTCTGCCGTTCTGCGTCTCGCTACAACTATCTTTCGGGCATCAGGCACACTTACTTTATTGGTTTTCGTGTGGTGTGTGGGTGGGCTTAGACTCGGTAACCCTTGACCCTTTTGGCCTTTTGCCCTTTGCCCTGTTTTCTCTTTTCCCTCTTCTCTGTGTAGAACTGGCATCTTGCCAGTGGCGGCGGAATAGGCTTTATGCCTGTGTCAATCTCAATCAACTAATAATATATCACTGGCAAGATGCCAGTTCTACAACTAATCATTGATCTGGTCACTGGCAAGATGCCAGTTCTACAACTAATCATTGATCTTGCCAGTTCTACATCAGTTAAACCAAACAATGGTGATGGCACAAACAAGTAAAGAAGAACAGCAATCAGAACTTATTATCAAACGCCATCGGCGACAAATTCAGTACTTCACTGAAGACTTGGGAAATGGTATTACCTTGGACATGGTTGCCATCCCTGGTGGCACTTTCCTGATGGGTTCCCCAGAAACGGAAGAGGGGCATAGAGAGGAAGAAAGTCCCCAGCATCAAGTCACGGTTAAATCCTTCTTCATGGGTAAATACCCAGTTACTCAAGCCCAATGGCAAGCCGTGGCTGCCCGACCCCAAGTCAAAACAGAACTTGAACCCGATCCATCATATTTTAAAGGGGATGACCGACCTGTAGAGAGAGTCTCTTGGGATGATGCGATGGAATTTTGTGAGCGGCTGTCTGAGTATACCAAACGCTCTTATCGCTTGCCCAGTGAAGCCCAGTGGGAGTACGCCTGTAGAGCAGGTACAACTTCTCCGTTCCATTTTGGCGAGACGATTACTACAGAGTTTGCTAATTACGATGGAACAGATGATCAACAGGGTCGTTGGAAAGGGTCTTATGGTAATGGGCCATCAGGGATTTATCGTGGAGAAACAACCCCAGTGGGGAATTTTGGGGTAGCCAATCAGTTTGGACTCTACGATATGCATGGGAATGTGTGGGAGTGGTGTGCAGACCATTGGCATGATAACTATGAAGGTGCGCCGACAGATGGCAGTGCGTGGCTAGATAATAATCTAAATGATAATCGGCGGTTGCGGGGCGGTTCTTGGGACAACAACCCTGATAACTGCCGTTCTGCGTCTCGCCACTTCGATCGTCCGAGCCTCAGGTACGACGTCGATGATATTGGTTTTCGTGTGGTGTGTGCCCAGAAGTGGACTCCCTAAGCTTTTGCCCTTGTGCCCTTTACCCTGTTTTCCCTTTTTCCCTCTTCTCTGTGTAGAACTGGCATCTTGCCAGTGGCTGGGGAATAGGCATGTGGCCTGTCCT
>NZ_CEYLVT010000099.1:0-26556 GCF_982860115.1 Moorena sp. | reverse complement strand
CCGATTCCCGATTCCCGATTCCCGATTCCCGATTCCCGATTCCCGATTCCCTTTAATTAGGATTTCAATCAGCAAGAGTAACAGTTAGTTGTTGCTGATTAAGATAGAAGTAGTGACCACGCTTAGCCATCAATGTTTCGTGGTTACCACTTTCGACCAAGATTCCTCGATCAAGTACTAGAATCACATCAGCTTGGCGCACGGTAGAGAGGCGATGAGCAATAACTAAGGTAGTCCGATTTTTTAAAATTGAGTTGAAGTTAGTTTGAATGATGCGCTCGGATTCAGCATCTAGGTTGCTGGTGGCTTCATCTAAAATCAACAAGCGGGGATTCCCTACCAAAGCACGGGCGATCGCTAGGCGCTGACGTTGACCACCAGATAACATACCACCCCCCTCGCCAATCTGAGTCTCATAACCCATGGGTAGCTGTTTAATAAACTCATCTGCACCAGCCTGTCGCGCTGCTTCCATAATTTCGGCTAGGGTTGCTAAGGGATCACCCATGGCAATGTTTTCCCGAATGGTTTTGCCAAACAGAAATGTATCTTGGTTAACTACACCAATTTGCTCCCGCAATGAGCGTAGGGAAAGACTGGTGATGTCTTGACCATCAATTAACACTTTGCCATCTGTGGGGATATAAAGCCCCAAAACTAATTTGGAAATGGTGGTTTTCCCTGAACCACTGCGACCGACTAGGGCTACCATTTGCCCTGGTTTGACCTCAAAACTCAGATTTTCGAGTACATTAATATCGCTTTGAGGGTGATAACGAAAGGTGACCTGCTCGAAGCGAATGTGACCCCTCAGTTGTGGTAAGGATTGACGAGATTGCTGCTGCAAATCTTCTTCTGGTTCCGCATCCAGCACATCATTGATCCGTTCCACTGCAATCAGCACTTCCTGCAATTCATTCCACAACACGGTTATTCGCTGGAAGGGGTCCATCACATTATTTAGCAACATATCAAAGGCGACTAATTGACCGATGGTGAGTTGGTTTTGAATCACCAGCCACGCCCCATACCATAGCAGAGTAGTAGTAGCAACAGTTTCGATAGTGTTACTGAATATTTGTAATTGGTTGCTGATGATTTGTCCAGAAAAGCTAGTTTTGATGGATTTATTCAGGAGTTCCTCCCAATGCCAGCGCACTGTTTGTTCAACTGCCATGGATTTAATTGTGTTAATCCCGGTCAGGGTTTCGATCAGATAGCTTTCTTGATTAACTAAAGCATCGAAAATTTCTCGGGAAATCCGGCGCAAGAAGGGGGTGGCTATTAATGCGAGCAGGAAAAATGGCGGCACAATTAATAATACTAGCGCTGCCAGTTTCCAGCTGTACCAAAACATCAGACTCACGTAGATAAAAACAGTGAGTAAGTCGAGCAAGATTGATATAGCTTCGCCAGTAAGGAACCTTTGAATTTTTTCGTTTTCCTGGACTCGGGAGACAATGTCACCGACAAAACGGGATTCAAAGAAGTTTAAGGGTAATCGGAAGGTATGGCGAATAAACCCGACAATAAGCGCCAGATCGACTTTGTTAGCGGTGTGGTCTAGCAAATATTGCCGCAAGCCAGTCATGGCAATTTGGAATAAGCCAAACAGCAGCAAGCCTAAGCCAACAGCGTTTAAGGTCAGGGTACTACCTTGCACTATTACCCGGTCTAACAATAGCTGTGTGAATAGAGGTGTAACTAGTCCGAAGATCTGAACTAAGATAGATGCGATCAATACCTCAAAAAGCACCAGCCCGTGAGGTTTCATTAATTCAAAGAACTGCCAGAAGGCAACACTCGCCTCCTTGGCTTCCTTCAGCATTGCTGTCGGTTGCAACAGAAGGGCATAGCCAGTCCAATTTGCTTTGAAATCGGAATGGTTGAAGGTTTTTTGACCAATGGCAGGGTCTCCTACAATTACGCGATCGCGAGTGACTTTATAGACCACGATGTAGTGTCTGCCCTCCCAATGGGCAATAGCGGGCAGTTTCTCTTTTGCCAATCGGTCGAGACTAGCTTTGACCGGTCGGGTCGAAAAACCGATGCTTTCTGCTGCTGCTGCTAGACCTCGTAGTGATGTGCCATTGCGGTCAACATTGGCAACATCCCGCAAACGATTAACACTGAAACGCTTACCCCAGTAGCGACCGATCATCACTAAACAAGCAGCACCACAATCTGAGGCACTCTGTTGAGCAAAGAACGGATAGCTTTGAGTAACTTGCTGCCACCAATGGCTGACTTTGACTGTGGGGTTAGGAAAGTAAGCTCGACGGCTCTTGGGCTTTGGTTTTCGCTGTGGAGGGGGTTGAGCAGGTGCAACAGCGGACAAGGTCTTAGGCAATGCTGGAATAGATTGGTCGTTAGGCGATGGGCTAGCATCAGACTCAATCAGCTCACTAAGTTGTGGCAAGTGGAGTAGGGCAATTTTGCTATCAGCATTGCTGAGAGTATATAGCTTAGTTGGCATCCTCACCTGCCAAGAGTTTCCTTCCTTTAACTGGGAGGGAGTGTAGATGCTGCCAGCATTGAGGGTTTTGCCCGAAGCATGGAGTAGCTCTCCGTGTCGGAGCAGCCAAAGTTTTTGATTGTTTAGTAGAGAATCTGGGAGTGTGCCGACTTCGAGAGTATAGGGTTTTAATAGCGATAGCGTTTTAAGTAACCCTTCTCGGGGTAGATTCTCGAAAAAACCATTGCGACGACACAATAAAAATAGATCCCGCAATACCGCTTGTCTATGCAGGTGATCCCGGATGCTGGGATAGTTACGGAGCAAGGGCTGCAACAACTCACCAGCAAGATAGCAAACCTTGAGCTTGACAGAAGCTCTGGCAGTATAAGGCTGAAACGATTCTTCTGGAAACAACGTCAGCTCGCCGAAGGTGCTGGATGCTTCTAGAGAAGCCAGTAAGTTATTGTTGTGATCAAGGAGCCTGACTTTGCCAGCCATAACGATGTAAAGGCCAACATTTCCATTACCTGCTTGCCAGAATCCCTTACCTGCCCTTGGTTCCAGAATTTTAATACCCTTGAAGCAGCGGTCGAGTTCCTGTTGAGGCAGTGCTTGTCCCAGGGTCTGGGCAAGTTGTTGAGCAAAATATTGCTTGAAAGCAGCTTGAGACGATGAATCCTGAACCATGGAGTTTACTCCAATCAATCAAAACATTCTTAGAGCTTTTATTCAGTAATAAAAATATCGCTATTTGGGACATGGTATTCATCCACATCTGCTCTACATCTGCTCTACGTTCAATTCTCGATTTAGTTCACCATGCCCCTACACTACATGTAGTCTTAAAATAGTTCACCTCGAAATGCTACATGTAATGTATTGATGCCATACCGTAAGTTTTGACTGACTAAAATCTACCTATGATATATTACTGAATTAGCTCTGATTAGGATTGAATTTACAATCCTTAATTCCTAAGTATTGCAAGAAATAATCTGTTTTTGCCCTGCTGCACAAGTGTCAGTTATCAGTAAGTTTTGAGTAATTTTATTACCAGTTATGAGTTGTCTTATTAGTTGTCCGAAGGACTAGACGTTAACTCTTGATAACCAACTATTAGCTACTCATTTAGCTGCTCAGTTATTGCCACCATTTTGTACTAGTTGTACTAGTTGTACCAGCTGCTGATTTTTTGTGGATTGAATGGCCACAATTTCAACGATTCAGTTAATGAGGCAGAAGACAAGTTGCGAACAACAATGCCACAACCCTCAGTTTCAGAAGGATTCTTCGTATTCTTGGCTTTGGAGGATTTATTGCGGGTGGAAAGTCCCATTTTCTTCAGCAAACGGTTGATATGGCGATCGCTGACTTCAATGCCAAACTCTCGGGTCAGATGCTTGTTCAACCAATGGGCTGTCCAAGAGTGAAATGAATAGCCATACTCACGGGGGCTATGACTCACCAGCTCTTTTAAACGTTCAAGGTATTGGTCATTAATGGTCTTAGGTCGGCCAATTGGCAAAGCATTCCAATTGTGCATGTTACCCGTTTGGAGTTGGCATATCCAATACCGTGCGGTTTCTTGAGAGCAGTGTAATGCTGTACAAATTTGAGCCTGAGACTGACCTTGATCTGCCAGCAACATAATCTCAATCCGACGACGGTATTCTGGGCGTAAATTAGTTTTTAGGCTTTCTAGCAGCAATTGTCGTTGATCTGGAGTTAAAAACTGACCTGCTTCTAAATCCCTCTTTTCTGGAGCACCGTGTTGAACGTAAGTTACAACCATATGACAGCTAAATTCGTATCTACACCCTATACTGATAAAACTTTGTGAATTTTTCAAGAAGTATCGGTAAAGTTTTATTGAAGACATCGTAATTATGAAGCTCTGTGACCAGAAAAAACAGCCATTATGGCGTTTATATCGATGCTCCCGTTATAAGTGGGCAACAATTTCCCTCTGTTCCAGTTGTTCCTTTAGCCAGTCAGAAAACAAGTTTGAAAGAATCTCAGAGTGCAACTGCTCATCCAATTGCGGTTGAATGATTTCCTCAACCAAAATCAGGTGTACTCCAGATGAGGTCACAATGGGTTGGAGAATCTGGGGCGGACTGGCAGCAAAGACCGCTGCTGCAATCTCTGGCTTGAGTTGTTGGCGCTGTAGTATTCCTCGATATCCCCCAGAGCGGCGCAGTGACACGTCCTGAATATGTTGGCGAGCAATCTCATGGAAACTGATTTCCCCTTCCTTGAAGGAATAAAAAAGTTCCCACCCTAGGTCTTCGTCCTCCAAAACCACTTCGTACATGACGACTCCGGCATAATCAAGCTGGTGCTCATAAAAAAAAGACTCAACTTGATCGTTAAACAGATGTTGAGCGACCTTGTCAGCGATGGTGTTGGTATAAATCAATGCTTCAAAATCATCCAGAGATAGATGATGTTTTTGCAGCCACGACCAAGTCTCGTCAGTGTTATGAAGTTCGGTGGCGAGACGGAAGTCGTCTGCTGCCTGTTGGAGTTCTTCCGGCTCCACTTGAATCCCAGCCTCTGCTGCTGCTGACTCAATAATCTTGCAAGTAACGATGCCCTCAAGTAAGGTAGGAATTTGGCAAGAAAGCCTGGCATGGTCAAAAAGAGCTTCCTTGTCAATAGTAATCAAGCTTTGCATAATATCCTGCTGAATTTTACTTCATTTGAAACTCAATGGTTAGTTGGATGAGGCACTAGGCACTATAGCTAATACCTAAGACCTTGGCCTAACCATCAAAACTAAATTGACAGACTACTAGGTTTGAAATAATTCATCAATTTTTATTCTAGCCATACATCTTTTAATTATGTCTGTAAAAATATTAAATTTAGTTTAAATAAGACATAAGCAAGTTAATTATGTCTGGTTCTTTAAAAGAAAGATAAAAGTCGTTTATTTATGTCTAGATATAAAAGACTAATCCCATAATATATGTCTTATTTACTAGAAATAAAATATTGTTTTATGTCTAAAATAGCCTCGTTTTAAGTCCAAAAACAACTAAAAAAACTATTGACTTTTCCTTTTTTAGGTACGATTATGAAATTAAGAAGTTAGCAAGCTTGCTAGTCATGAATAGTTGCGTGTTAACTGAATAACTAACATCTGAAATCTGAAAGTAAGGAGAAATCAAAATGTCTAGTATTAAAATCGTTGAACTTCGTCCTGCTGGTTCAGAGCTGTTCCAGGATTCCGAAAGCTTCCTCAATGAGCTAAGTGATGGTCAGGAAATGGACATGGTTTTAGGAGGAGGACGCCGCCGCCGGGGCAAAGGGGGCCGTGGTGGTAACGTAATCACTAGTGTAATTAGCAATGTAAACACTCAGGTTAACATTACCAATATCCATTCTATTACTGGGATTTTTGGCGGACGCCGCCGTCGTAAGCACTAAGTTCGGTAAGTAAAGGTATTTGAAGCTTTACGATGTCGGTTATAACTGATATTTTGCAGTAATGTCAGTAGTCAGCCAGGGTTTAAATCCCTGGCTGATCAATCAAGTCCTCTGACCTAGGAATCAATGGTGGCCACATTATGATTTCAGTTTCCCCCCTTTTTTAAGGCAGGTTAGGGGGGATCTATCTATTTTAATGGAATTTATCGGTTAGCCGGTTGTTAAAACCACCGGCGGCCTGTAGGGCTGATGGAAAATGGTGCAATATCTCAGCTTAGTCGGAGTCCTTGTGGCTCCGATTGATTATTTGCAAAAATCCCTAACCATAAGACCTTAATCAAGACGTTAAGTCCAAAAAATAAAGCTAATACTATTGACTTTTTGGCCTGAATAAATAAAGATTAATAATTAATGATGGTGTCAGCTAATGCTCTACCTCACAGGCTAGAAGCCTGTGCCACTCTAATTGAGGTGCTATCAGCCGTCATCAATTATTTTTTTTGTTAATTTTTTATTTCAAAAATACTATGGCATTTTTATTAAGTTCTAAAAATGTTTTCGAGTACCTGATTGAGCAGGGAATTTGTACTGAACAGGAAAAAGATCTGGGTAAGATTGAGCCCAAGCCTGCCAAGAACTTTAATTTGCTCCTGACCTTGCCAGAAGGTCGTAAACTCCTAGTTAAACAAGAGCCTTATGACCAAGACGGTGAAACTGTAGGTGAGTTTGTGAAGGAATGGCGCTCTCAAGAGTTTTTACAACAATTCCCAGAGGTGACTCACCTGAGGTCTTGGCTACCTGAGGTACTCCATTTCGATCCAGATAATTCCATTATTGTTTTTAACTACCTAAGTGACTATCAAGACCTAAGCGAGTTCTACGGTAAGGAGAATCTCTTTCCCAATGCGATCGCTAGCTCAATTGGAGCGATGGTAGCTAGTATTCATCGTGCAACGTTAGATAGTCAAGACTATCAGGACTTTTTCTCGGAACAATCAGCAGATCCATCCCCGGATCAGGCTCATAACCTGACCAAGGATTTGGAACGAATTGGTCCGGAAATATTTAGTCAAGTACCCGCAGATGGTCTGAAATTCTTTGCTCTCTATCAGCGCTACGATAGCCTCGGAAAAGCGATCGCTAAACTGAGTAATACTTTAGATCCTTGTTGTCTGGTTCACAATGACCTGAAGTTGAACAATATCCTTTTACCCAATGATTGGGAGCAAGCAACGTCAGCCCCAGACTCAGATGGCATCGTTCGACTTAGACTGATTGACTGGGAGCGCTCTAGTTGGGGAGACCCAGCTTTTGATTTAGGCTCAATTATCACCAGTTACCTGACCATTTGGCTAAGTAGTCTAGCGGTGAGTAAGTCGATTGATATCGAAGAAGCATTGAATCTAGCGATGACTCCCCTGGAACAGATCCAACCTTCCATAGCTGCCCTGATTCGGACTTATTGCGATCGCTTTCCTGAAATTTTAGAGCGCTACCCTAATTTTTTGCAGCGAGTGATGCAATTTTCTGGTCTAGCCTTGATTCAAACCATCCAGTCCATAATTGAGTACCAAAAATCCTTTGGCAATACAGGAATTTGTATGCTTCAAGTAGCCAAGAGTTTGTTATGCCGTCCAGAAGCATCGATCCGAACAGTTTTTGGTATCGAGGAATCAGAACTAATTGGTCTTAATCAGATATTGCAGCAAGTTTAAAATTTACTTGTCAAGTTAGGCAATAGGCAATAGGCAATAGGCAATAGGCAATAGGCAATAGGCAATAGAGAACAGGTAAAAAAACATGTGTGCCTCTTTTGGCTAGAAACTGCTAGATAGGGTACCTAAATGAATTGTGATCATTTTTCTTCCCTACTCCCTACTCCCTACTCCCTGTTCCCTGCTCCCTGTTCCCTTTGCAATAACAAATAACAATTTTCAAACCACAAAACTATGCAATTACTTGAATCACTACCAAATCAACTGCCAGATGCTGTACCTGAACAGCTGCGAACTGCCCTAGAAGATATGGTCAAGCAGCTTGAGATTCAGGAGTCCAACTTCTCTATTCGCCATCAAGATTACAAACCCTTGGAACTTCCAGCTGAGGTAGTAGAACGTTTTGGGCAATTGCCCTTAGACTTGCAAAAAAAGTATCTGAGTTTGCAACTGCGGAGTTTTCTCTACGGACTTTACTACAATGGTTCGCTAAAAGATGATCTAGCCCTCAATAGCGATTCAGATGACCTGACACTGCACCAAAATTTAGAAAACAATACTTACCTGGGGATAGATTTAAAATTTTACCAACGATTAGATGAAAGCAATACTGGTGAAGGCTACTTTGACCCCGATTGGCTGGTGCTAAGGCAAGAAAGTGATGGCACCCTAGCAGTAAATAAGGGGGGTTTAACTCTACATATCGAGCCGAAGGAGCATTTACAACCAGAAGCACAATCTCCCGCTGTTGGGGACGACGTTGCGGTGTTGTTACCTCCGAATCTGGTACAAAACGGATTCTATATGGCAGTTGGTAATCTGGGTGCCTATGACTATGGGAATCCAGGTAGTGAAGGAGAAATTGTCCGCATCTACTTCAACTTAACCGCTGAAGGTGCAGTGGCGGTAATGGGTAGCCTGACGCAACAGTTAAATCAAATCTCGGTGCCATTCTCTTTTAAGGTTCTCTATCATCCTGAGGATTACAACCGCTACGACTCAGGAGTACTCTACTTTGACAACAACTACTATGAAGCAGTGCGGTTAGTGCTTCAGAAGGTTTATACAGAACACCAATCCCATTTTAAGCCAGAAGTACCCCTGTTCACCAAATTCCTAGCGCCAGGATTGGGGTTAGCGGAAGAACCAGACCACAAATTTGCTGACCAAGAAAGTTTTGGTATGAACCGCTGTCAAATTGTTGCTAATGGCTTATTGGAAGCTCACCACAAAGGGGACGATTCTCCAGAAGCTCGCATGGCAGCAATTCTCCAACAGTTCTCTTTGTTGGAGATTGAATTGCAGCAGTGTTACTTAAATTCCGAATCTGAAGACATCTATACTCCGTTAGAGTTATGAAGCTAACTGATCTGACCAGCACCGTGACCCCATCCCCTGCTAAAGAAACGGTTTCTGATAGAGTTAAATTCCCAAAGTCAGATTTACCTTTTTACCGCAAACTGGGACGCACTGACTTAACCGTGAGCTGTCTGGGATTAGGTGGTGGGGGACACATTTCTAGTGAGGATACTCTCTACGCCTTTGACCAAGGAATCAACTACTTCTTCTACTCTAGCGATCTACATCACTATCTCTACAGTTCTATGGCTGGGGCGCTGCGGCAGTTGTGTGGACGGGGTTCCTCAGTTAGAGAGCAGGTCGTTCTGGCAACGGTAACTTACATGACCAGGAGTCCCGATGCCATCTTGACTTATCTATACGATCAGTTTGTAGACTTGGGAATTGACTACATTGATATATTTTTTTGGGGCTGGATTGATGCTGACAATGGGGATAATTTCGAGAAATGCTTGAATATTTCTAACGATTTGCGCGGTCCCAATACAGTGTATCAGCGCACCATAGAACGAGTATTTGAAACCTCAGAACGTCTCCAAAAAATGGGTGCTGTGCGCTATATTGGTGCGTCATTCCACGACCACGATCTTGCCCGAAAGTGGCTAAATAGCCCTTTATTAGATGTGGCCATGGTTCGCCATAATGTTGCTCACCGCACTGCTCAGCAAAAGGTCTTTGCAGATGTAGCTCCCGAAGACCCCCAGCGACAGGGTATTGTGACGTTTAAGTCAGCTGGAATGCAGAGTGTTCTTTGGACTCCCCCGGAGGATCTACCAGAACACTGCTGGATACCTTCAGTACCAGATTTATATCGCTACTCTTTAAGTCAGAACTGTGTGGATATTGCTTTGGCAGGTTTGACTTGTCGTGAAGAAGTTGATGCAGCAATCAAAGGCATTCAGAAAGGAAAACTAACCCAAGCTGAACTAGACTATCTCAATCTTTATGGCGATTTACATCGCAACCGCATCAATATCGAAGAAATCCCAGCTGAACGCTTGATTTACCAACGTGATCCTGTTGTTATTCATAATTGATTAATCACAAAAAACCATGACACAAACGACAGAAACCTTAGAAAAACCGCTACTACCAGAAACTTCCCCAGTAACGGATGCAGATATTATTACTTACCTGCGTCGTTCCAGGAAATTTGCTGACATTGCTAACTTAGCTCAACAAGATGCGTTGATTTTGAATCTGTGTGAGGAATTTAGTATTACAGTTTCCGATCAGGAATGGCAAGCGGCTGGAGATGCTTTTCGTGTAGAGCACAAGTTGCTAGGGGTTACTGAAACCAATAGTTGGTTTTCTCAGCAGAGGATTACTGTAGAAGAGTGGTCTGAAGGAATTAAAGTCCAGCTGTTGACGAAGAAATTAAAAGAGCATCTGTTTGGAGAAGTTATCGATAGCGATTATCTTAGCAATCGCGAAAACTATAAACGAGTAGCCCTCTCTCAAATTCTTGTGCTTGACCTAGCCCAGGCTTTGAAAATAGTTAAAGCACTCCGCTATGACAACGCTTCTTTCTGTGCTTTAGCACTGGAACACTCGAAGGGGAAACAGTCTCAAGAGAATGGCGGTTTTGTGGGGATTTGCTTTCTAGTAGAACTTTCCCAAGACATTGCCAAAGGGATTTATGACGCTAAAGAAGGAGAAGTGATCGGACCGATTCAAACTAAACTTGGCTATCATATCCTCAGAGTTGAGAAGTGGTTTCCAACGGAACTAAGTGAATCAGTTAGAGAGGTAATTTTAGAATCCCTATTTCAAAATTGGTTACAGGAGCAAAGCCAGAGTAATCCTGTATAAAATTCGTAAGCATTTAGCCGTCAGTTATCAGCAGTCAGTAGTCAGCCGTGAGCTTTTAGCTCACGCTACGGGGAGCATGTCACAAATGTTCGGCATTTGTGACATGCTCCCAAACTATCAAATAAAATACCCCCTAAACTTGCTTTTAGTTTAGGGGGTTTATCAATAAACTAACAGGTAATACCCTATGGTATTGTCGGTTAATTAGGTCGGATTAATGGAAAAATCTGGTACAATCACCCATTAAGTTAACTCTAATTTACCAACACCATGTTAGTGAACTTTTCTTGGTCTTCTCTTACGAATTATTGGGAAGGTTTTGATTGGGAAGGTTTTGATTGGAAAGATTTTGGTTGGAAAGATTTTGGTTGGAAAGGTTTTGATTGGGAAAGTGATTGATCGTTTGCTGAATTGTATATGAAATCCGCCCAACACAGAATCTATTTCCTGTTCATCAGTTATCTCATTGAGAAAGCTTTCAGAATCATGAAACAGTTCAGAGCCAGCAGCATGTAGTTCAGATATTTTGATCTTACTCATTTGATTTACTCCTTGACTAGGATAAGTTTAGGTAAACTGCGATGAGATTAGATATAGGATTAGACTTTTAATTGTCTAGTCCTGTAATTTTCATTTTGAAATATTGGAGCATTTAATTCAAGATTATTTAATAATTGATTAGACCTAAATCAGAAGCTTGCGTCTATAAAGTTTTTAGGTCATACCAGGCTAATCATAAGAGTTTAAGAGATTTTTTAAAACTTAATATATAGAAATAAATAGTTGAGTTGCGTCCAAAAATGATTGATTTTATATCAGCTTAAGCGCTACGCGCACGCTACGCGAACAGCTATCAGCTTAAGCGCTACGCGAACAGCTATTGAATAAAATAAGCTGAGGGCTGAGGGCTGACGGCTGAATGCTTACTAGCTGACAACACAGTTAACAGAATTTATGTCCAGGTAATTGTTGAAGACTTAAGGTCTTTAGTTAGGGCTAAATAATCTCGTTGATCTGCTTGACTTTTCTGGTTAAATTCAAAAAAATGATAGATAAGTAGTCAGCAGTCAGTAGTCAGCAGTCAGTAGTCAGCAGTCAACTAATAGCTGATATAGCAATTCTCTGTCTTGATGCAGTCGCTCATGGGGGAAACCCCCAAGACCGCGCTGCATCGCTATGCCATGAGGTACAAATGGATCCCCCTAAATCCCCCTTATCAAGGGGGACTTTGAGCTTGAGAAGCGTACCTCATAAATCCTATAAACGCTATAGCTGACTACTGACTGCTGAAGACTTACAAAGAAAGCACATGAATGCTGCCAATTAACGAGTAGCTGAAGTTAAGCAAAAGGGGGTTGGTTAAAAAAACAATGTTATCTAAGATACCTGTTTTACTAGCATTAGCTGTTAGTGGGTTTAACTCAGTTAGTGGGTTAGATAGTATTTGGCTTAAGCCAGTTAAAGCACCAGTTGTTAGTCAGCTTAATACCATGAGTGTTCAAGGTAGTAGTGTTTTGAAAACGGAAAGCAGAGAAGTTAGCTCTTTTACGGCGATTGACGTTAGTGGTAGTTATGAGATTGAACTAGTTATTCAGCCAACTACCAATCTTGAAATTAGCGGTGATGATAATATCTTGCCCCTAATTATTACAGAAGTCAGGGATAATACCCTATTCATTTATCCTGAAAAAAGTATTTCTCCTAAAACCATCTTAAAAATTAAAGCATCTACCCAAAATATCGACCAACTATCTACCCATGGCGCTAATTATGTGAAAGTTTACAATGTCAATAATCAGCGGTTATATATTAAGGGAAATGGTAGCGGCAATACTGAACTATATGGCAAGACAAAAGAGCTCTATCTAAAGGTATATGGAGCGGTTGATATCAATGGTAAAAATCTTTCCTCTACAAAAGCTAAGGTTGATCTATTTGGTGCTTCCCAAGTAGATGTTTATGCAACTGAAAAGCTTACTGCTAGTGTATTTGGCTTAGGAAATATCAATTATTACGGCAATCCCAAAACCGTAATTAGAAACATATTAGGATTAGGTTCGATTACTAAACAATAAGCACAAAGGAGTAAAAACGATGATTTTATCTAGAATTAGTTTCTTTGAGGTAAGTGACGATAGTTTGTTTTCTGGATCTGAGTTTGGCATGAAGCTAGAGGAATTCAATCCTCTTGCCTTTTTGAAACCTAGAGTCGGCATTTTTTCGTTCAATAGGAGCTTTAATCGAAATCAGATTTCTGGAGACAGAAGCAATAACATTCTGGCCAGTAGAGCAACCAGTGTAAATTTCAACGGTGGCAAGGGTAATGCTATTCTGACTAGTACTAGTGGTAATAATGTCTTTTCTGGAGGAGAAGATGATGACATTCTTTTAGGTGGAATAGGAAATGATACTCTTGATGGTGGGGAAGGTAACGATATTATTGCTGGCCTTAGTGGAGATGACTCGATTTCTGGCGGGTTAGGGGATGACACTCTTACAGGTGGAGGTATTTTCTTGTCTAAAGAGGGTAACTCTACTACTATCTTTGTCAGTGATACTAGTGGCATTGATACTCTTAGTGGTGGGGAGGGAGCCGATAGATTACTGCTCGGGGGAAAGTCTCAATTTGTCGGTGAAACTACTGTGATTCAGTATGATGAAGCAGGAAATGATGACTATGCTCTGATTACGGACTTTGATACTGCCGAGGATGTTATTCAACTTGGTGGTTCTAAAAGTGATTATCGCTTGGATTCATCGCCGATTGGTTTACCGTCAGGTACAGGGATATTCCTAGGAAATGAGCTGACTGCTATTGTCCAAGGGAGTTCAGAGCTGGATCTTAGTGCTAGCTATTTTGAAGGTGTAGAATTAAGAATTTAGAATGTAGAATTTAGAATGCAGAATTTAGAATGTAGAATTTAGAATTTATAATTCACAATGTAAAAGGCTTAATGTAAAAAAAACTAATGTAAAATACCTTTTACCGAATGTAGACTTATCAAGTCTCAAGTCTTAATTCTACATTCTTAATTCTACATTCTTAATTTTCCCCAAAACCCTTGACAATTAAAAATATAATCATTACAATAATCATTATAAGCGTAATTTAGTTTTTTACTTATGTCTACAGACTTTATTCCGAATCACGACAATAATCCTAAGAAACAACGTATTAAGTCCATTAAGGGCTCTCCTGAAGCAGTAATTAAGACTATTTACGGCCTTTGTTCACTGGGATATGCAGATGTTTCCGACTGGAGCCCTTTGCAGCCGACGGGAATTCCTGGGCAAGTAATTAGTTTTGCAACCAAGTATCAAACTTGGCGTTAATAGGTTAAATTTATGGGGGGGTTTCCCCCCCGGTCTGGTCCGGTAGGATCACATCGGGATTGATTCGGAAAGTCATAGACATGACATAACGTTTACAGTATTGAAATAGCCGTGGATAGTATTTCTACGGCTATTTTTTTTTGTAAGTATTTAGCTTTTGATTGGGGCTACACCTATGGTGGGCAGTGGCTAGCAACGGGCTTTGTCAGCTGATCTGATCTGTATCGAGCACTGCCCACCCTACATCTTGCTTCCCGTGACTCGCATGGCGTGGCTCTTTGGGCTAATCGCGTTTGGATTGGGATGTTGGTTTTTGCAAAAGAGTGCGATCACTTTTAGCGCAGCAAAGCAACGACAGAACAGCGGCAGGATTGTGAGGGTAATATATATTAACACAATATAGTTAGTTAAATAAGGGCATCGCATATAGCAGTAGTGAACCCTGTCCTAATCAGGTTAAGTACCATGGGGATGAAGAACACAAGAAAATTTATTCGCACGTAAGTATTTCCGGAATCCTAATTCATCGACTGTAGTTTAGATCGAGGAGCGATGCAGCATTCACGTCAACATCAAATGAATTGTAATAATTTTTGTCCCCTACTCCCTACTCCCTACTCCCTACTCCCTACTCCCTACTCCCTGTTCCCTTTCCTATATATGATTCTGCCTTATGAAAGCTAATGAAGTTCTCAAAAAATATGCAGCAGGAGAAAGGGATTTCCGCCGGAAAAATCTTAGAGGTCAATCGTTTCAGGGGGAAAACCTTTCAGGGGCAGATTTTAGTGAAGCTGATATTAGAGGGGCAAACTTTAAGAATGCTAATTTAACGGGGACTAAGTTTTGTAGGGCGAAGGCTGGATTACAAAAACGATCAACAATTGTTCGTCTCTTGGTTTCATGGATAATGTCAGGACTATCAGGAATGGCCTGCTTATTTTTATGGGTGTTAATAGAGTTAATATTTAATGATAGCAATGTAACGAACCAATTTTTTTTCGGAATAGTTTTCGTTATAATAATTTTATTATTGGCTGTTATTCTTCGTAAAGGTATCGAAGGAGCCGTAGTCTTTGTCGTAATTTTACCCTTAACCGGACTTATAGCCGTAATCGGATTTTTAGGTTTCGGTTTATCCATACACGGAGGCGTTGTCTCAACTAGGGTTTTTAGAGAAGGATTATACTCTATCATAACCTACGCTGGAATTGCAATTTTTGCCGGAGTTGCAACCTATGCCGCAGCCGTAGCTGGAGTCGTATCTGGAGTCGTAGCCGTAGCAGTTGCTGGAGTTGGAGCTGGAGTCGTAGCCGTAGCAGTTGCTGTAACTGGAGCTTTAGTCGTAGCTATAGTTTCAGGTGTTAATAGAGTTGTAGAAGTTGCTGGAGTTGGAGTAGGAGTTGTAGCAGTAGCAGTGTCGATTGTATTCGTCTTAATTGGCGCTTACCGGGGGTGGCGTGCTCTAAAAGGAGACCCCCGAGAAGCTTTAATTCGTACTATTGCTATTGCTTTTGCTGCCACAGGAGGAACTAGTTTTTACAAAGCTGATTTAACCCATGCTGATTTTACGGGAGCTACCCTCAAAAGTACAGATTTAAGAAAGGCTAATCTCACTCGTACTTGTTGGCAAAATACTATTAAGCTTGACCGAGCTAGACCAGGTAATACTATCTTAGCTGATAGGGCTGTCAGAAAATTATTGGTTAGTGGTAACGGTTACAATAAGTCTTATGTTAATGCAAATCTTAGAGGGGCAAATTTAATAGGGGCTAATCTAAATAAGGCGAATCTAAAACTGGCTGATATTAGCGAAGCCACTTTAGAGGATGCTAATTTAGAATCGGCTAATTTAACTGAAGCTCAAGCTGTTGGTACTGATTTTACCCATGCTTATTTGACGGGAGCTTGTTTAGAAGCTTGGAATATTGATTCAACAACTAGGTTAACTGATGTTGATTGTCAGTATGTGTTTTTACTAGAGAATCCCAATGCTATGGGAAGTCGCGAGCGCCGCCCCCATGACTCTAATCGGGTTTTTGAAGCGGGGGATTTTGAGAAGCTTTATCAGCAGATTATGAATACAGTGCAGATTCTTCTGCGTAATGGGGTTAATCCAGAAGCATTTCGTCAAGCCTTTCAAGAATTAATGGCGGAAAATCCTGACATTAGTGGTGATTCGATTCAAGGAATTGAGAGGAAGGGAAATGATATTTTACTTACGTTGGAAGTTCCAGAATCAACAGATAAGGGTAAAGTTGAAAGAGAATTTTTGGCAGTTTATCAAGCTAGGCTGGAAGCAGCGAAACAAACGGCTCTGCTAGAAGCGGAAAGAAGTCATCTCAAGGATGTTAAGGAAATTGTTAGAGCTGCTTTTACTACTAATCAGTTATCGAATCCTACAATAAATCTTACCAATACGGTTCAAGCGGAGAATGATATGTCAGATAATTCACAGAGTTTTGATATAGATAAAATTCAAGCTAATAATCCTAAGGTTAATAATATGTCTAACCTTCAAGGTAATCAATTCAATAACTCTAATTTTGGTGGTATTGCTGGGAGAGATTATAAAGGGGATGTAAGAAACAACAACTATGCTCCTGACAAAAATCTAGCTGAAGCAGCGGCTGAAATTCAGCAACTTCTAAACCAACTATCCCACACTAATCCCACGAGTACTGAGATTGAGAAGTTAACAGTTGTAGCAAGGGCTGCTGAGGAAATAAAGAATAACCCAACCCTGAAATCTAAGGTAATTAATGCCCTCGAATCAGGAGGAATAGAAGCTTTTAAGGAAGCGATAGACCATCCCCTAGTTAACATTTTGATGGCTACGATTGAGGGATGGAAAGAGGCTTAGCTATAAATAAACTAAATTTAAGGTCAATAAAGCAGATGAGCAAAAATACCTTAACCCAAGAGCAATGCCAAGAATTAATACAACTGCTTTCCAAACGGAAAGATAAGCTGGACGGAAGAATTACCAAAAATAATAGCTTAACCCAAGAGCAATTAGAAGAATTAGTAAAACGGCTTTCCAAACGTAAAAATGAGCTGCATGGAAGAATCCCCATTACAGCGGTGATGGATAGTTTAAGGGACTTAGAACTATCTGATCTACTTCTTGAAAGTGATATTTATGAGGTGTGTGAACCAATGGATAGAGAATCGAAAACCCCGACATGGCAAAACTATTTTAAGTTTGCCTTAATTATCATCATTGTTACAGCACCATTATTTGCCTTTGGAGGGTATAAACTCCGAGAAGTTATTGTTGAGAAGTTTCCGACCTTAGTAGGAATTAAAATTAATAATGATGATGATTCTTTAAAATTGCAAGTCAAAAACCTCCAAGATAAACTGAAAAAATTGGAAACAGAAAATGATAAACTAGAGAAAAATAATCAAGAACTGATTGCTGAAATAAATAGTAAACCTATTGTTGCTACTCCTCCAGTAATTGAACAAAATTCGACAGATAATAACCCTGAAAATACTCAAAAATTATCCGAACCAGTTGAACCTAAACCAGTTGAACCTAAAACACTTGAAGTTAAAGGTATTATATATCAATTTAAAAGTTGCCAAAAATCTCCCAATGTCAATTCAAGTACTCAATCAATAAGTTGTGCTTTCTTAATTACAAGTACCAAAGAAAGTGTTAATTTGTCTTTGTATTCCAACTACGATTCTTATGCAAGAAGTAGACTATTTCAGCAAGGGAAAGAATATGTAGCTACAAAAGTTAAATTGGGTACATTCACTAGTAGGTTTAGTAGTAAAGTAGAAAATAGCTTGATTAAGGATGTACCGATAGAAGCCATTATTACTTTTGATGGAGTTCCAGTAGAAGTCAACCACATAGATGTGCTGCAATTTAGATCTTATTTGAAGAGTTCTTATTATACTGGTTATATCAATAATGAATTACGGAATTTCTCGGTTATTCCGGAAAACTAGAAGCTATCTAATTTACAAATAGGTTATAGCGGTTTTTAATTAAGTAAGGTACAAATTTTAGGGAACAGGGAACAGATAAGAGGCAATAGTGGCGTAGGGTGTGTTAGGGACGGGCTCCCCTTGATTTTCCCCCTGTTAAAATCCGTTGAGACAGCCCGGCCCGTAACGCACCACCGGATCAAACTAGAGATCCTTCCCCCTTGCCTTAGCGCAGCCCTATAAATAATTGATCTGTCGATAACTTAAGGTTAGGAAAAACAGAAGATTTGAGACAATCCCCTCTACGAAACATTACTTTTTGATATTGATCATCAACCATACAGCAGACCGTTACCGTCGGTTGTTTGGGGCTACCAATAAAGTATTTCCCGCCAATACCGAGATAATCGACAATCCAGTATTCTGGAATCCCCAAAGCTTCGTAATCTTCATACTTACGAGCATAATCATTCTGCCAGTTTGTACTAACGACTTCAACCACAAGTTTTACAGTAGTACCCAGAGTTATTACTGGTTCCCTTGCCCACAGTGGTTCGTTGATTAGTTCTCCTTCATCAAGCACAACCAGATCTGGTCTGAAAGCGTTGAAGGTTCCTAAGGGCTGAATTAAGCAGCGGTGTGGAATAAAATAAGGTACATCTAAACGATCTATTTCTACATTAAGCTTTCGGCTAATCAATGCAACGACTTGCTCGTGGGGGCCAGTTGGTTCCATCTCAATTAGCTCTCCATCAATGAGTTCGTAGCGTTGATCGTCTCCATACTGAGCAATAAATTCTTCTGGACTGATACCGGTTTTGGTTGCTGATAGAATCATAGGGAACAGGGAACAGGGAACAGGGAACAGGGAACAGGGAAGAGATAAGAGGCAATAGTGCTTAGCCTATTGTAGGGTGCCTTCAAAGTAATCAACATCTGCTGCTTCACCCGATTCATTATAAGGAAGGCTCCACCCAAAACCCTTAATTTTTACACTTGTTACCCTAATATTTTATCTTTTATTGTGAGTTACAATAACTCGATCGGACTCATAATCCGATCGCCCGTAGGTTAAGAGAGTCAAAAATGATGCAAACAAGTCAGTTCAATCAAATTTTAGAAATGATTGACGCTCTTTCTTTAGAAGAACAGAATGATTTAATTAATATTGTTAGACATAGACAAATTGAAGAAAGAAGAGAAGAAATCGCTGTTAATATTACTAAAGCTCACCAAGACTATCAACAAGGTAAGGTTTTTCGGGGTACAGTTGATGATGTGATCGCCGAATTAAACGATTGATTCAGGAATAGCGGCAAGTGACAGCTCCTACACTGACCCGTTGGGTTCAGTGTAGGCTTCCCAGCCAATCCGGCCATCGCTTAGGAGGCGCTGGGCTTTAAGAACGGACTGCCCTGCCGCTCTGTATTTTATATTTATGGCTGCATTATGGTCACGATCCAAACTACACCCACAATGAGGACAATCGTGCCACCGAATATGCAGCTTTTTAGGAACTTTATTCCCGCAATTAGAGCAATTCTGTGAGGTATTTTGGGCACTTACTGGAACCGCCAACAAGCCAGCATTTAAGGCTTTGCTTGTTAGGATTGTTAGAAAGCTTGACCAACCCGCATCCAACACAGATTTAGCCAATCGGGACTTAGCTAATCCCTTTACATTTAAATTTTCGTGAGCTACGACGTCGTATTTTGACAGCAAATAATTAGCGGTCTTAAAATGGAAGTCCTTCCGTTTATCCGCTACTTTTTTGTGCTGTTTGCCAAGTTGCTTAATAGCTTTGAGTCTGTTACTGCCTCCCTTCTTCCGTCGAGATACCCTTTTCTGGATAACCTTCAATCTTTTTTGAGATTTTCGGTAGTACTGAGGAATCTCTATTGTCTCGCCTTCTGAGGTAGTTAAAAACTCCTTAAGGCCAACATCAATGCCAACTATTGAGTCAGTATTTATGTCAGGTTTAAGCTCAGGTACAGTTTGGTTTTCTAGAGACAATACCAGATAATATCCATCACACTTTTTGGTAATCGAAGCTGTCTTTATCTTGAATCCATCAGGAATAGGGCGATGTAGTACAACTTTAACTTTCCCTATTTTTGGTAGGTTGATCAGGTTGTATTTTAAGCACCATTCTTTCATCTGAGGGTAAGTAAAGGTACGGTAGCGGTGTAGTTTTTTAAATCTAGGTCTCCCACTTCTTCTACCACTACTATCCCCTTTGATAAACCGATCAAAGGCTAATTTAACTCTTTTGACTATATCCTGAAGTACCTGAGAATGAATCTCTTTGTACCAAGGATGAGTTTTCTTGAGATTTGGTAGAGTTTTCTTCTGACTGTAGTAATCCGGATTCTCTCTTAGTTTGGGAAGGTGACAAACCAGGGGACAAGCATTAATTGAGCAACGATTTTGCTCGTACCAACTAAACCGCTCAGCCAGCAAGTAGTTATATTGAGCACAAAGCATTGACAGCCAATGATCTATCTTGGCTTTTTGCTGTTTTGTTGGTTTTAGCCGGTACTGATACGCTATTCTCACTTTGACTTGCCTCAAGTTGGCTCGACCTATTCTGATTAGAGCATGCCTACGATCATTTGGCAAGACATTATTAAAAAGAAAAAGTTAACAATTAGAATTACTGATTTTGAGAAAAGACAACCGGAACAAGAGGCCAATCCTATAGGAATGACTATCACGCTCGTTGATTAGGAATTTAATAGCTCTATCCTTTGATCCGTGCATACCCTGTCCGCGATTCATCCCGGAGATGAAACCTTATCAGAGGGTCGCCTTACTACAAAAAGATTTAATCCTTAACTCACAGACTGCCAACTATAAAGGCTCCACTCTTTTTGCGGTAACTTCTGACCACACTCATACTACGTATTGAGATGTGGGGCTTCTCGCGGTTTAGCTAAAATAGAGATAAACAAAGCAACTTGTAGACACCCTCATGAATTCAAAAACCAGCTTGATCGCTCGGATTACTCAAACCCCTGGTCAGTGTGGTGGTCGTCCCTGCATTCGAGGGATGCGAATTCGAGTTACCGATATTTTAGAAATGTTGGCTGAAAATGTTAGTGTTACTGAAATTTTAGAAGATTTCCCCGATTTGGAACTGGCAGATATTCAAGCTTGTCTGCTGTTTGCTGCATGACGCAATTAGCAGCGAGCCTTTGGGTGGTGCGTTACGGAGCGGGCTGTTGCAACAGTCGCTACGAAGTTTAACATGAGGACAAGCCCGCCCCTAACACACCCTACGCGCGACGCACTGATCGCCTGTTCCCTGTTCCCTGTTCCCTGTTCCCTGTTCCCTAATATTTATAAGTATTCAACCGAATATGATCTGACCAATTAACTTAACTGAGCCACTACCTGATTTGCTAATAAGGTTTCATTGGTAAGTAAATCATCTACAGTAACTCTCAAGTAACGTTCAGCATCAACTTGAAACTGGAGTTTAATGCGATCGCTTCCAGGATTGCCCAGGGGTGTTAATTTAGCCACACTTCTTGCCCCATCCCTGTCATTGAGGGGTTGCACAGCAGATTCACCCTGGCCTAACTGACGAGTAATCAAGCGATCGCCTTCAAAATAAATCTCTGTGCCACCAGTTTGGGAGCCTAACTCTCCTAAAATTAGCTCTATACTCGGTTGATTCTCTACCGATGCTCCTAAGAATAGTTCTACTGGCTCACTCATGGGGTAAGGCTGTCCTTCTCTAATGATTGAGTGCCAGTTGTGACGCTTTAGCCGTCTATCCCAATAGCGAATTCCGTAGCTATGGTAGAGGAAATCTTGGACTTCGATACCTTGGCTGAGCTGAAGTGCGCCAGTTGCGATCGCTTCAAAGGGTTTTTGGCAACGAACCTTGCTTGAGTCGAAATACTGGTTTACCCATGCCTGAACTGCTGGGATCTTCACGGTGCCACCCACTAACAAGACACCATCTATATCTGGTACTTCTATACCGTTGCGTCTTGCCTGTTGCAGCACTTCGGTCATCCTATCATCAAGGGTATCAAAAAACTCGTGTTCTTTGAGAATAGTTTCAAAGGTCTCGCGGTCTAGTTTTAGTTCGTAACTCTCGAAGGTTTCATCATTAAAATAGACTTCTGTAGCTTCAGACTGCTCAGATAGTTGAATTTTCAGGCGTTCTGCTAGTCGAGTAGTCAAAGGCGATCGCATTAACCCTTGAGTTTCCACAAAATAATCCACCAGCCAGTTATCAATATCTGTCCCACCCAAATTTTGTCCCACTTTCGCCAGCACACGGGCAATTTTCACCTTCTGGCTAGACCCTTCACCAAAGGACTTTTGCCCCCACTTAAGAATAAACCCGATAGGTTTTTTATTCCCTTGAGCCTCCTGATTCAGCTGCACCAGAGATAAATCCAGGGTACCACCACCAAAGTCTATAACTAGCAGAGTATCCCCTTCCGCAATACCATAGCCCAAGGCAGCCGCTGTGGGTTCATCCAGCATCCTCACCTGTTCCACTGGCAAGGATTGGCAGATTCCACTAAGCCAATGGCGGTAAGCTTCAAAGCTATCCACAGGCACAGTCAAAATCACCGATTCAATGGCAGAATCCCCCGCTTCGGACTGGAGGGCTGATAGATTTTCAATAATTTGGTTGAGGAACCATTCCCCAATTTGTTCAAAGGTGATCACGGTACCATCCAGTTCTGGCAGAAATCCCTGAACCTCAGCACCAATCCCCCGTTTGAAGCTGCGGAAGAATCGAGGGTCACTGCTGAGATCCAATCCGCGATCGCGTACTGCCTGTCCAACCATAACCTTACCCTGAGCCGCATCTTCCACATACACCAAACTGGGAATTAAGGGAGGATTTTGACTAAGTTGCAGAGCAAGTCCTGGTAACGTGATGGTTTCTGGCGTTTCCGTGACTGGGTTCCAGCGAGTGATTACCGTATTGCTCGTGCCAAAGTCAATAGCGTAGGACGTAGTACTGGTGCTAGGCATTAATGTTTATTGAACTGATCTTATTAATATTATTTATCGCATGAGGGAGCTTGAGGGGTTCGATGCCCCGAAAATTGGCAAATACATTAAATCTTTACACAGCATCATAACTCATGTAAGGTATAATGTTGCCATGCTAACAATGACTTACGAATACAAGCTACAACCAACCCCCGAACAGACCGCCATCATCCAAAAAACTTTAGATGTGTGCCGTTGTGTTTGGAACTTTGCCCTTAGACAGCGTAAAGATTGGTGTAACTCTCGTAAGTCGCCTATCAATGCTTGTTCGATTCATTCTGAGTACATCATTTCTGCTGACGAACCATTTCCCAATTACCACAAACAAGCCAAGCAACTAACGGAGGCTAAGAAACAATATCCTCAGTTAAAGATGGTTCATTCTCAAGTTTTACAGCAAACTCTAAGAACATTAGATAGAGCTTGGGATGACATGAAAGCTAGAGGTTTCGGTTTTCCACGCTTTAAGAATAAGTATCGGATGCGTTCGTTTGTCTTTCCACAACTAGGTTTAGACCCGATTAGAAATGATGCGATCAAGTTTCCTAAGTTGGGATGGGTTCAATGGCGAAAGTCAAGACCGATTCCCAATGGGTTTGAAGTTAAGCAAGCAAGGATAGTCTCAAAAGCATCTGGTTACTTTGTGATGCTGTCACTACAGCTAAATGTTGATGTTCCTAATCCCATACCTCATGGTCATCCTAGAGGACTGGATTTAGGCTTTGATAAGTTTGTGGCTACCAGTGACGGTGAAGAGATTAAGCGACCTAGATTTCTCAAAACCTTACAAAGCCAGCTGAAATTGCTGCAACGTAGGCTAAAGAATAAGCAAAAAGGTTCAAATAATCGACACAAGTTAAACCAAAAAATAGCTAGGCTACATCAACGCATATCGGATACCAGAAAGGATTGGCACTTTAAACTAGCTCATCATCTTTGTGATGGTGCTGGCATGATATTTGTTGAGGAGATCAACTTTGTTAGTTGGCAAAGAGGAATGCTCTCGAAACATAGTGCTGATGCTGGCTTTGGTCAGTTTGTAAATATCCTTGAGTGGGTGTGTTTTCGTGGTGATGTGTATTTTGCCAAAGTTAACAAGGATGGCACAAGTCAAACTTGTCCTAACTGTGGCGCACATACAGGGAAGAAAACTCTCGATGTTCGTTCCCACCACTGTAATGAGTGTGGATACAGAACTACAAGAGATGTAGCAGCTTCTCAGGTTCTTAGAAATCGTGGAATATCTGCGCTCTTAGCATAGCGTACTAGAAAATGTCTGTGGACTCAGAGCGACAGGGAGTATCGGTCACGATGCTCTAGTTGGTGGGGAACGAAGCAGAAAACCAGCATCGCGAGGTTCTGGAATCCCCTTCCTCAAAGCAACGGAGCATAGCGAAGTTGCGCGCGGGAGGGGAGGATGTCAATATTAAATATCAGTTTATGGCCGAACCACTCAATAGCCAAGACCTGTACCCAGGAATATGCTTTAGCAATCCGTATCGGAATTGTCAGAATTTTTGATGCCATATTCCCGATTCCCTACTCCGTGTTCCCCTCCTGGGAGGGGTTAGGGGTGGGTTCCTATTCCCTGTTCCCCTCCTGGGAGGGGTTAGGGGTGGGTTCCTATTCCCTTTGCTATTACAATTATGCTCCTGTAGTTGAGACGTCTAACTCTTCCCTAAAGGTGAGCCATGCTGTCATAGCCTCTGGATTAGATGCTACTCCTTTTTGCATCAAAATCACACCATCTTTAAAATCAATGATGCCATACTCGTTAGTCTTGGTGACGCGGTCAATCATGTTAACTAAGGAGCGCAACCGCTGACCATCATGCTTAAAGGCAATTTGATAGCGTTGTAACCGCCATAAATCTGCGATCGCATAATCCACCTTCACGACCTCACCATTATCATTGCGCAACTGTAAATCGGCTAAGCGGATGACTTCCCGACGTCCTGACAGATGAGGCACTAGATAGGTAGTAGCTGAGACACTAGCATTTGCAGGAATCTGAGCCAGTAATGACCGGATCGACCCCACACGAGACCACTGTTGGGTTAAGGGCACATACACGAAGGGTTGGTAGGAATCGGGAAGCAGGAAATAAAAGGTTCGATTTGGGCTAGAGGTAATCGTCAACACTACTGCAAGGGTTAGACAAAAAATCCAAAAGCGCCGAAACTTAGACCTAGCCGAGATCACAGCTTCACTAAATTGGGGATGAGCTGACCACCACAGTATCGCGCCATAAAATAGCCCAGGTACTACGGTCATCGCATAGCGGATATTAATCGCAAGCACGGATTGACCTTTACCCAACAGGAGTTTTAGCAAGGGAAATGCTGCGATAGACCAAGAAGCGGGAGCAATAGCTGGTATAAAAGCTAACGGTAACCATTGACCTAATAAATATTGAATAGTGCCAAAAAAGGGAGTAAACAGTTCTACTAGTAAACGCCAGGGATTGGTGAGCATACCCTTAATAATTTCCAGAGTAGACGCCTCATCCCCATCAGCGTACTGACCAAAACGCTCGATCATGAACCGTTGAGAAATATCTTCCGAAAATATAGGCATAATTAGATTGGTCAAGACAAGTATGTAACCGAAACTGAGAGTACAAACTGCCAGACCAATGCGAGGGTAGCGCCGACTGACTATTAAATAGAATCCCACACCAAACAAACCTATCCCGGAATCTTCCCGCACAGCTAAAATCAAAATTGCCAGCAACCAAAACAGCCACCACCAGCGTTTTTCCATAGCTAGCAGTAGCCCAAACACAAACAGGGGAATTTGGCAGATGTCATGGAAGTTGGCTAAGGTCGGACCGAGAATAGCATTAGCACAGTAAAAGCTAACCGTAATCATTGCTGCTAACATCGGTTGCAGATACTGTCTGGCCAGGATATACAACACTACACCAGCAGCTGTTACCAAGGTTACCTGCAAAACGGTTAGGGTAGCGGGAAATGGAAACAAAGCATATAACGGTAACCAAAGTAATAGCGCGGGAGTAAAGTGTTGCCCTAATCGGTGGTAATAGACATTTGGAACTTCCCCATTATGAACTACATTAGTAGACAGCTGGGATGAAAGAGTACTCTGAAAGAAGCGACCGTGACTGCCATTCCAGAAGACTTGATTAAAAATTCCTTGGTCGTAAGACGAATAAAAAGTATAGTGTCGATGTAGAGTAAAAACTAAGGTGAATAAAAAAAATGCGATCGCTGCAGTAATAACAAGTTTTAAGCCTGGTTTTTTGGTCATTTGTCCTTTGTCATTTTTTCTTGGTATTAAGCTCCATAAAGTTTCCCTTTTTGAAAACTACTCTTGTTTTCAACACACCCTTACGTTTATCGGGAGAAAGATATAGCGTTTATCATAGCTAAGAGGTACAAATATTTTTTTACCTCTTACCTCTTACCTCTTGCCTCTTGCCTTCCCCTCCTGGGAGGGGTTAGGGGTGGGTCTAGCATGCCT
>NZ_CEYLVT010000098.1:0-26650 GCF_982860115.1 Moorena sp. | reverse complement strand
CGCTGGGACCTAAACCATAAGCTGATAACTAATAGCTTATAACTGATTGCTTATAACTGATTGCTGATTGCTGATTGCTGATTGCTGATTGCTGATTGCTGATTGCTGATTGCTTAATTAATTGATACCGTATTCCCGGTAATTTTAACGTCTTTACTCGCTTTAAAATGCATACCCTGCTTAGTTTCAATTTTGCTACCATTAGCATTAACTTTAAATGACTTATCTGTCTTCATATCCAGGTTATTCTTGGCAGTCATTTTGATATCTTCCTCGGAAATGATTTCGATACCCTTACCACCGAGCTTAAGCTTACCTTCTTTAGACTCAATGGTAATCGAATTATCTTTAGTATTAATAATGATGCTGTTTTTGCCAGTTTTGTCAATTACTTCAATTTTTTCCTTATCCTTAGTATCATCTAAGCGAATAGTGTGACCACTTTGGGCAATTACTTCAATTTTGCCTTTGTCCTTAGTATCATCTAAACGGATAGTATGTTGATTATGGGAAATAACCTCAACTTTTTCTTCATCCTTAGTATCATCTAAGCGAATAATATGACCACTACGGGACTTTATTGTACGCTTATTAATCGTCTTTTTTTTACTATCTTCTTTGTCTTTTTCAGGAGACTCAGGCGGTTTATCTTTGCCATTCCATAACCCCCCTAGGATATAGGGAAAATTGATATCACCTTGTTCAAAAGCTACCAGCACCTCATCGTTCACCTCCGGCAAAAAATAAATACCACGGTCATTACCAGCCATGGGAGTTAATACCCTAGCCCAATAGCTTTCATCATTATCTGAGAGCCAAGGAAACTTGACCTTAACTCGCCCCAAGTTTTCCTCATCGCCATTGTTAGTCACTATTCCCATAGTCACCCCATAGAAACGACCTCGTATTTCAGGGGGACCTAGCAAATTACTTAGTAAATCGATGCTTGTCATGATGTCCCATTCCTCCTAACCTTAAATGCTGTGCGATAACCTCGTTTATGGGAATAGCTATGAATGGTGGAGGTGACATAGTAGTCACCACTAAACTGTTTGCCCACCCCTTGGATAGTAATAACAGTAGCTGCTCGCAAGTCAGGGCGTCCGACACACAAGCCCTCCCCACTGATGTATTCTAGGGCCATGTTATTAAATCCCCCCTGAGCGATTTGCTCGGCTTCCTGTTGACTGAACACAGGTCGATACAAACGTTCGCTGGTTTTTTTTCCACTACCCAAAGCCGGATCTACAGCCTTAGCACCGCTCTTGTTAGTACTAGAACCAGGGCTGGATCGCCCAATGAAGGCTTTTTTGTCCTTCGGGTTCCAACCGCGCACCTCCACCTGTCCTACCTGGCTCAAGCTGGTCAGTCGGGAAGAAAAACTGAGCAGATCCTTTCGTTGAACTAGAGTCAACACTGACTTGGATTTGTCCTGATGGGGCCGGAAATATAGTGTTTTATCTTGAACCACTACCTCATAACCGAGTCGTTGAGCACGGGTCTGAAGAAATTCCATGTCTGTTTGGTTATGCTGTAGTACATAGTCCAAAACCAGCTTTGTCGTTACTCCCCCATACTTTAGACCGGCTTTTTTGGCAATATCTCTAGCAATATCGCTGTCTTTCTTTTTAGTAAACGAGCGAGTGTTGTAACCCCGAAGCAATCGATGACTGTAGTCGTAGCCGCGCACTGTCAACAGAGGTATTTCCCCATGGGCAAATTCTGGTTCCAGACCGGTAATCTGACCCATCATCAGTTTTTGCAGTTTCCCTCCACTACCCCCGTAGCCCATAAAAATCGTTACCTCATTGCCTAGCTTAAACAGTTGCGGATCAATCCACTCCTGCTTTTCTTGGTCCCAGTTGGCAAGCTTGATGGTAAACATAGTGGGAGTACTAACGTTTTCATCCACAATTACTGCCATCACATCAGACCGCAACTGTTGTCCCCTGATCAGAATTCTGAAGCCAGGGACTGAGGTAGCAATGCTATTGGTACTGGTTTGAGGAGCTGTCGAGAGCATGGTTAATTTTAGGTTAGATTAAGTACCGGGATGGTCAGAACTTGACCTGGTGTCAGGTTACGGGGATTAGTAATCCCATTAGCCTTGGCAATCTCTCGCCAGACGCTGGGGTCATTATATTCAACACCAGCAATGCTGCTCAGGGTTTCTCCACGTCGGACAACGTGGATTGGGTCGTCATCCCGTGCCAGAGAACTGGGCTTTTCCCGCTCCTCATCTTCTTCAGGGATGAACTGGTGGAAGGTACAGTTGAGAGCGGCTCTGACTGGCATCCCATTAGGGGTAAACATAGTAAAGCGCTGGGTTAGTTGTCCGAGATACCCCTTAAAAATCAGGTTAAATGCCCCCCACCAGAGTTCACATACAGGGGGACGTTTTAAATCAGAGTCAATCAGAGTCAACTCAAAAATCTTATTGGTATACTCTCGAACATCTACAGCATTGGGTGATGATAATCCATACACACCAGTTAACGATGAAGCCGCTGTTGCTGCTCCCGATGCAACTCGTTTGAGGGGAGAACTGCCGCCCCCCGATATACTTTCAGGTAGTCCCTCGTAGGTGTCAAAAAACAGGTCGAGAGTCAGGGTTGCTGGATCCCCACCAATAAATTTAGTATCACCGCGATCGCGGTTTTTGAGAGTTTCATGACGCCATTGGGTTGTCTTGGTAATTTGAATTTCATTAGGATTAAATAGAGGCATTGGTTTGTTTTCTGGAAAAACCATCTGCCATCTTTTTCCTGGCTGCTCCTTGAGGATGGTTAATTTATCTAACTCTGCGCCAAAGAGGCTACTTTTTAATCCTTTGGTTTGGTTTAGTGTTTTTTGGGCTAGATTCTTAAACCCTGTTAATGCCATTGGTTTAATCCCCTCCGCTCACTTTCTATGGTGAGATTCTGCATCAGTTTATGGTGTACTTTCTCTACTAGTTCATCCACATCAATGTCCTCCACAGACTGACTAGTTGTGGTAGCGCCCGAAGTATTTTCTGATGCTTTCTGAATCACGGTATTTGCCTGTAAGCTAGTAGTTGAGACAGGTGTTGATACGGATAAACCCTTGACAGATGGCATTCTTTGGATAACTCCAGAGCCATTATGAGAGACATGATCAGCAATAGATGGCGAACTACTAACTCCTAGTCCGTTGCCAGAAACTGACGTTCTATTGACCCCAGAGGCAGAAAAAATCAGGGGAGCAGATAATTGGTACCCATTTTTTCCAGAAATTCCTCTAACCACTGGTCGCTCTGGGGTGCGTTGAATCACTGGCTGGTTTCCCTGGGATGGGCTCTTGACTATCTCCTTGATCACTGGTCGCTCCGGGGTGCGTTGAATCACTGGCTGGTTTCCCTGGGATGGGCTCTTGACTATCTCTTTGATCACCGGTCGCTCCGGGCTGGGTTGAATCAGTGGCTGATTTCCCTGGGATGGGCTAGAAACTATCTCTTTAATTAGCGATCGCTTTGGGGAGCGTTGAATCACTGGCAACTGGGTCAGGTTTCCGGAACTGCCTAGCGATCGCTTAGACTGTAAAGTAGTTTTCTGATAGTGTTTGTCTAAATTCTTGTCCACTGTTCCCTGTTCCCTGTTCCCTGTTCCGACAACTGCCGCGAAGTCTATTGGTTTGGCTTGGACAACTGGCCAGGATAAGTCAGACGATAGTCTAGTTTCCCTAGACGATTCAAGACCAGAAACTAGGGGTTTGTTATCAGAATCTACTTTCTGGGAAGTCCTCTTAGTGGAGTTGACAAATTTTGCCTGGACAATCGGTTTTGTGCCAGATTTGCCTCTTTCAGAAGGTATTGAATTTGACGTTTGCTGTTTAGGGTTTTCTCTAGATTTATGGTAATTTGACCCTGTACTTTTTTGTACTGAGGTTTCTTTATCGACCTGAAATCTAGTTGATATCAAAGGTAGTTCATTGCCTGTTTCTCTAGTTCGAGAGGCCACATTGGGAGAGGTAATTGGAGAAGTAACATGTCCCGTCTGTACCTGTTCTGCTGCTGGCCGGATTGGCTGAGCATAGACTATAGGAACTGCTTCTGCTGATTGACCCTCTAACCGCTGCTGGCGTTGAATCAACTTAGCCATTAAGGGCAGTTGGTTGGTCATCCCTTGGACCCGGGAGATAATTGACCCTGCTACTTGAGTACCAATCACACCAGGGCTGACGACCGGGCGCAGGAGTCGCCTCGTCAGTTGTGGGTTGAGACTCTCTGACCAAGTCTGATTGTTAGTAACCTGAGGTTGAGATGCCATCACAATGCTCCTGCTAGTCCAGCAATCGCTCGTCCTCCAGATAGTGCTTGACTGAGAACTGGTTTGCTAATTCCTTTGTGTATTAACTCAATGGTCTCGAAAGCAATCTCATTGCTGCTGGCATTAAACTCTGGACCAGTCCACTTTACTGGCAAAGCCTGCTTGAAATTCCAATACATGGCTGGTATCTGTTGGCGGTCGAGCAGCATAATTGTGCCGTTCTTGCGCCGAATTACACCCTTGCTAGTGGCCTGATACCAAGTCCACAAACTGTCAATACCTGTTAGACCATGTTTGAGGGTCAAATTCGGATATTTGGTTCGACCTAGTAGCTGATGAACGTAACGATTCTGACCTCCCTCAGGACGTTCCTCTAGTTCAATCTCACTTTCTAGACCCCTGACTTCGATAAACCCACCGGTCACTAACCCCTCAATTTCAATGAGGAAGTTAAAGCCTTGGTAGGGGTCAAGGCGAGCTCCCAACGCCCCAGTCACTCCAGCGTAAGCCGCGTTTGCTCCTAAAGGCACAACCGATGCTAAAGTTGCCATCATTAACTCCTGGAATTCATGAAACTATCTCCAATTACCGTAACCCAATTATTTGCTCATTCAACTTTTCATTAATACTTGCTACTTGTTCCACCCAGCGCTGTCTTTCTTGATGATCCAGACTCATAATCTGGTCGTAAGACCAGTGCAAGTGATAAGCAATATAGGCTACCTCCTCTAACAGCCTCTCGGAGGGGTAGCAAGTTACTCCCCCAACGTCGCAGTCTCCACTTCAAACTCTCCTTGACAGTGAGGACAAGAAACCAAAAGGCGGCTGTGACCGTTTTGGTTAATCCGTTGATAGAGGTCTTGCAGATAGGCTAAGTCAGCCGAGAATAGACCCTCAATCATGGCAGGATTGATATAGTCTAAGCTGCCCAGACGAGTGATCACCCGGGACAACAGGATAATCACCAAGTAACCTGGATTAGCCTGAACCCTAGGGTCTTTTAAGGGCATAATCTCATCGTAGGCTGTGGACATCCGCATCATGCCTTCTTGATGGAGATTACCCTCGGAATCTAAGTAGCCCTGGGGTAGGGTAAACGGGAACTCTGTCTGCATCATCTTGTGGGGAATTGGGAATTTAGAATTTAGAATTTAGAATTTAGAATTGGGAATCAAAAGGGTTGTAAGTATGGTTAAGGTTGTAAGTATGGTGAGCATGGAAAGAGAGGAAAGTGTGGTAAGTGTGGGGAGAGAGGGAAGAGACGGAAGACACAGGAAAATTTTGTCTACAAAAATCCTCCCACACCAGCCACGCCCGGGCTCCACACTCCCCCATCTCCCCATCTCCCCATCTCCCCATCTCCCCATCTCCCCACACACCCTACACCCTACACCCTACACCCTACACCCTACTCCCTACACCCTATTCTCTACTGCCATTTACCGTTTTCTACGCTTACCCCTTCGTGGACAATTTCGAGAGTTTCAATGGCTAATTCATTGGAAGTAGCATCAAGGCTTGGGCCTGTCCACTTAACTGGCCAACAGTTGATCAGGTTCCAGCGTACTCTTTCATTTCCTGCATCATCCCAAAGGACGATAGACATATTTTTACGATACTCGGAGGGGTCTTTGGCGGTTGCTACCTTGGTTCGCCAGTCCCATAATTCCCTGTCATCAGTAATCCCACGACTGAGAGTGACTTGGGAGAGGGTGAGCATACCAGGGATTTGCCGCATATTCAGCATTTTATCGGTACCCTCTCGATAGGTGCTAATTTCCTGAGTGGTGTCTATCCCTGAGCAGCTTCTAAAACCGGCGCGGGTGATACCATCGATTTCTACTTTAAAGTTGTAACCTCTGTATGGATCTTTTCGAGAAAATACCATCGTCAAAAACCTCCTAATATCCTAATAATTGCTGTTGACTGTTGCTAGCATGCCAATTGCCTATTGCCAATTGCCTATTGCCTATTGCCAATTGCCTATTGCCTTGCTAACCCAGACCTATGCTGCTACTTTGACGCCACTAGCACCGAGAATAATACGCACAGTAATAAACTCACTGGGAATAGCAGGTGCTAGACCAATTTCTGTGACTACCATTCCTGCTTCCCGCACTTCGGGTGGGTTAGTTTCAGCATCACATTTAATGTAGAAAGCTGTTTGTTCTGTTGGTCCTTTAAGGGCACCTTGCTGGAGTAAGTCTTCAAAATAGGCGGTCAACTCTCGCTCAATCCGTACCCATAACTTCAGCTCGTTTGGCTCAAAGGCCAGATTTGCCAGGTTCAGTTCCAGCCATCTGCCCACTGTCAGGAATAGCCGCTTTACGTTGACATAGATCCAATTCGCTTCATCGCTGAGGGTACGTGCTCCCCAAACTCGAATACCTCGTCCGGGAAAAGCACGCAGGCAATTAACCCCAAGGGGATTGAGACTATCCTGCTCGCGATTGGTCAAATTGAACTTTAGATCCACTATTCCTTCGATAGTCTCATTTGCCGGTGCTTTGTGAACGCCAAATTGTTGATCGCTACGGGCGTAAACTCCAGCAATGTGACCACAGGGGGGCATCCAGTCTGGACCGTTTTCAGCTTTAATCCAGGGATAATACAAAGCACCGTTTTTGCCTCGCAGTTTCGACCTTTGCTCTGTTACCCTCTCTAGAGACTGAGTCACTTGTACTGCTACTGGAGGGAGCGAGTCTAAGATGGCAAAGCGATCGCCAAGCAGATCACAGTGTTCTAAGATGACATTCTGCATCCTCAACACGTCATCCTGGTCAGGGTTTCCTCGCATTAGATCTGGCACACAGACTAAGTCGATTTCATTCAAGGATGCGATCGCTCCTAGTCCCCCACTATCATCTCCTGCTCCTCCCAGTGCTTCTGTGATAGAAACTGTGTCTTCTAGCCGCACAACCAAGCACAAGCTGCCACCATTCTCAAAGAACCCATGCACAGCATAAGCTAGGTAACCGTCAGCTAGAGGCTGACCAAAGGTTTCTGTGAATTGAGACCAGAGGGTAAGTGACTGCGGGGAGTTAATTGGTCCAGTCTCGGCAAACCCCAGGAATACAGGTACACCTGTGAACAGTCCAGGGGCTGGTTTAGGGAATATCTCCTCTCGGTAGACACCTGGTGTCAGTTGCTGGGAAGTTACCATAGTTTCATCTTCCTTTGTCTGTACTCCCTACTCCCTACTGGCCTAGCTACCACTAGGACCTGCCCACTGGCTCAGGCGGAAGATCACAAATTCAGCTGGCTTGGTCACTGCTACACCAATTTCTGTTACCACCTGACCTAAATCTCTGACTTCTGGTGGATTGGTCTCTTCATCACACTTGACGTAAAAGGCTTCCTCTGGTGTATTCCCAAATAAAGCCCCTGTACTCCAGACATTAGTTAGAAAGGCGTTAATATTACGGGTAATCTGCGCCCAAAGTTCAGGATTATTGGGTTCAAATACCATCCACTGAGTACCTTCGTCAATAGATTCCCGCAGATAATTGAACAGGCGGCGGACGTTGATGTACTTAAACTCTCCATTGGCATCACCACCGATGGTGCGTGCTCCCCAGACTCGAATATTGCCATTGAGATTACGGATGCAATTGATGCCTTGAGGGTTGAGTCCATCCTGCTGGGCTTTGCTAATGTTGTACTTGAGACCCAATGCTCCTAATATTGTTTCATTCGCTGGGGCTTTGTGGACTCCTCGTTGTGTATCGACGCGGGCATAGAGACCGGCGACATGACCACTGGGCGGCACATAGATTCCACCATCCCCTTTGGGGTTCAGTGTTTTCGTGGCTGGATCGAACACTTGAATCCAGGGGAAGTAAAAAGCAGCATAATCAGAATTGCTAGGTACATTGCCATCCCCTGGTTCCATGGTCTTCCAAGTACCATCCAAATTTTCCTGACTATCCAAGATTGCGAAGCGATCCTGGGTCTTCTGTTGACAGTGAGTGATGATGGCATCGAGAACACTGCTGTCGGTAATGCCAGGGGCAGCAACGATAGCAATTTCGTCAATAGGCTCAAATGTATTTTCTAGGAAGTCAGCGGTAATCTCACTCTCTGCTGCTGCCCGCACCACGTAGCAGCGAGTACCACCGTTGTTAAAGAATCCATAGACAGCGTGAGCTAGCTGACGCTGATTTGGATCGGTTGAGAAGTCTCCAAAGAACTTCTTGAACTCACCAAAGTTAGTACATAGCTTGACTTCACCGACGTTAGCAGGAGTAAAAGAGGCTGTGATGTGAGCTGGATTAGTGGTTGGATCTATATCTTGGCTTGGGTCATAGGCAGGGTTTGGTTCTGGAACGTCTATCGAGTCGGGTACGACACCGATAAAACCTGCTGTGCTAGTCCCCACTCCCACAATTGGAGCAGAACCAGAGGAAACTTCCTCGACGTATACACCCGGCGATAAATAGGTTGGCATTTTCTCTACTCCTTGAATAAATCAAATCAAAGGCTGGATGTGAGCAAAGTTTTCTAACTCTTCTATTGAAGTCCCCAAATACTTCTTACTTCATTTACTCTGATCAAATAAAAATTGTACTTAGTGGGACACAACTAGTGATTTTAGCCACCGAAACCTTAACAAAATCTTTTCCAAACCACTACACCTTTACCACTACCAAATTGTGAGTGGTCACTTGCCCTTGGTTCAAGTCTACAAGTTCAGACGTTAGTGTCTGGTAGCCTTGGGCAATAACGTTAACCTTAACCTGGCGAGGAGTTGATGGATTTGTAGATGCTTCCAGACTACTCAGGAGATAGTTCCCATCATTGTCAGTAAAGGTATACTCACCACTCCCCTCAATTTCAACTTTGGCCATAAGGACATCTTCATCGTCTGAGTTGGTGACCTTACCCAACAGAGCAGTTGGTTGGAAATAGAAATTAACAGTAGGTATCGCGTCCGCGCCAGTTTCTGAATCTCGTGACACCTGAACCTCGGTATCATCGGATTCGAGATCAGAATCAGGCGGTATCGTTTTGATGGTTGGGTCAGCACTATAGCGAGTACCCGTACCTAGCAAGGAAGCCGTCAAGGTATATGACCCATCAGGGAGATCTTGGAAGTAAAAATAGCCGTCAACTCTGGTACGAGTGCGGTCAGGTCGCTCGACCCTCTTTTCCCAGTCATCTCCATACAGGCCAGCTAGCAGATCTAACTTGCTTTTCAAGCTTTCGGGCATATCGGCAATTTCGACCACTGCTCCCGGGATCACCTGCTTAGTTTGGGCATCTTTAACCTGCCCAGCGATCGCAACCTGATGGCGGATTGCTTCCAACCTAATCTTATTTGACACGAGCAATACTCCCTTAGTCAACTATCTTGGTCATGGCTAATGGCTAATGGTAAATAGTCAACCAATTCCCAATCCGCAATTACCCAATCCTGATATCTGTTACCAAGGTTCCTGCCTCAACCGGATCATCGACTTCCACAGCCATAGTAAGGGTGTAGTTCAATGCTGGTCTGGGCTTTCCTCCCATTGCTTGCCAGAATTCACCCAAACTCTGTAGGTTGCTCTGACTCAGACTAACTGTCCTGATCGGAGGTTCCATCCCCCTGAGGCTTCCCTGTAATACAGGCGCTGGAATTATACGATGACGCAGTAGCACTTTCATTACCTCCCCCAGCCATTGGTGCTCTTCTTGCTCTGGTCTTTGACCATTACCTGTAAGAGCGGACCAAGCGGTGATTAGGTAAGAGCAATCCACTCGCACTGGATTACGCCTTTTGGTTGCCTTACCGTTACTGCGTTCTGTTGACCAGGTGGTGTTGCGTAATTCCACATTCTCACGCACATCGTAAAGAAAAAGATTAATCGCTGGCTTGACACTAAAATCCTTGTCAGGTGTGGCAAAGCTAATAGTAACTGACGAGATTAGCTCAGGAGGTAGTTCGCCCTTGAGCAATTCCTCCAACGTTCTATCCAGGTCATGAATCATCGCATTTCCTCACTCTTAGCCCAGGTCGCCAAATCATCAGCAAACTGGCTGAGATCAATCGGCAATTTTAGTTGCCAAGTACCCACTTTAGTCTGCAAACTGTCTCTTAAATCTTCTCCGTAACAACAATACACACAACTTAAACGTGCTTAGTGAATTGTTTGCACAGTTATTTGAGTTATTACGAATCATCACATTAGGCCAGCATACTGACCAAAATCACCCTCTATTAACACTTTTCCCATCTTCTGATACTCTCGCCGGACTGCACGCAGCAGGTGATTCATCTTGACAATTCCACCATCATCTGCTGCTATAAAAGCAGCAGCTAGAGCAATATTACGAATATTGCCCCCAGCAATCTCGCAGTTACGGGCGATAAAATCTAAATCCAGTTCCTCAGAGCGAGGTACAGGACTAGGCCAGATTTGCTCCCAGATCCGGCGGCGGTCTTTGAGATTAGGAAAAGGAAACTCAATAATAAAACGTAACCGCCGAACAAAGGCATCGTCCATATTAGTCCGTAGGTTAGTGGTCAAAATCGCCACTCCTTCGTACTCCTCCATCTTTTGCAAGAGATAGCCAACCTCAATATTGGCGTAGCGGTCATGGGCACTGCTGATTTCAGAGCGCTTGCCAAAGAGGGAATCTGCTTCATCAAACAGGAGAATGGCGTTGGCATTGGCAGCAGCTGTAAAAATGCGATTGAGGTTTTTTTCTGTCTCCCCGATATACTTACTGACCACTTGGGACAGGTCAATCTTATAGAGGTCAAGCTCTAATTCGTGGGCAATAATTTCCGCTGCCATGGTTTTACCAGTCCCTGGTGGGCCAGAAAACATCACATTCAGTCCTCTGCCCAGGGAAAGCTTGCTCTGGAAGTCCCACTCTTCCCACACCAGCTGTCGATATTTGGCTTGATTACAAATTTCCCGCAACTGAGCCTTTTGATTAACTGGCAGGACAATATCATCCCAGCTGTACTTAGGCTGAATCTGACGTGCCAATGAACCTAGTTGATGACCAGATTGGGCACGGGCTGCTGCAAATAGTTCCGACAAGGTTGGGTTTTGAAGGGAGTGTGGGAGGTGGGGAGTGGGGGGAGTGTTTTGGGCAATGCGCCAACGGGCTCGATTACAGGCATCGATCACGGCATCAGTAATTTGCTCGGAATTGAGGCGGAAGCGATCGCATAAAGCATTTAGCTCTAGGTTTTCTAAGACAATACCAGCTGCAGTTAGTTGATTCTGCCAGCAACAGCGACGAACAGTAAACTCAGGAATGGGAAAAGGAACAGTAACTATTCCGATTGCGATAGTTTTCTCTGGCTTCCAGGGTTTTTCACCAGCGAGGATGGTAATTCCTTGATGGTCTGCTATGATTTTTAGCAGAGATAAATATTGACTGGAATTCTCGGAACTTTTTATAGTTTGTTGTAGAGTTTCTAGTCCTTCTAGGTAAACTAAAGCTTTCTGAAACCAGGCTTGACGGTAAGCGAGTTTCAGGGTTAGCTCCAAGTCAGCTTTAGCTTCTACAATCCGAGTTAAATTTACTGTTAGCAATGGTGCTTCCACAGCCCTGGCAATAGCTTGGGCGGCACGGTGTTTACTACTAGTATCTGCACCTTCAAAATATAATCCTAGGGGTTTGCTTGCTTGCCAATCTTCGACAACTATTGTTAATAAAGCCTGCTTTACTTCCTGATGTAACGGTAGTTCTTCCAGGGAAATAGTCGGCTCAATTAACCTACAGAAGGGTTCTAGTCGCTGATCTAATCCTTTTTCTCCCAACAGCAGAGCCAGGACTAGCCCATCAAGTTTAAGATTGTGAGCCAGCAGAGTAGGCTGGAGCTGATTAGGGTCCGGGAGCAGGTGTAGTAGACTATGACGTAGGAGAGGAGCTTCCGGGGTAAAGTGACTACGGCGCGCCAGTTTCGCTTCCCCAGTTGGACAGAGCAGATTCAGGACAAGATCCACAGTGGCTCGTTTACAGCGGACATCGTCTTGGAGATAGGTGTAGATTCGTTCATAGCGCCGGTCTAGTTCCGGGGCGAGTGCGATCGCAATAATATCGACATCGAAGGCAGAGAGGGCAAAGGTTTCTTGCAGCCATGCTAGTGAAGAGCCTGCCAGGATAGCATCAGAGGGTAACTCCTGTTCGGTTTCTGTTTCTACCTGCAATACTGGCGTTCCTGGTGGCCGAGTCAGCAACTGTTCCACTTCTGCCTGGTCTACTTGCATGCCCCGATAGGGATTAGTTGCAGCCATCGAACCATAGGTAACTTGAGCAGCGGCTAAAGCTCGTTCTAGAAGTCCGTCTAAGCGCTGTAACAGCAAAAAGAGTTGGTGAAATTGGGGGTTGGGAGGGAAAGCCTGGGTTTGGTTAATCATCGATTATAGCAAGGGAATAGGGAACAGGGAACAGGGAGCAGGGAGCAGGGAGCAGGGAGCAGGGAAGAGAGAAAAAAAACTGTGTACCTCATTAAACTAAAAAAAAAAAATTTTATCCGCCATTGCTTTAATCTGCCTCAACCAGTATAAGGGGATATAGAAGGGTAATTTGAGAAAACCAAGGGGTAGCGCGAATCCACGAGTAGGGGCGCACCAACCTGCCCCCAATCATCAATCTAAAATCTAAGTTATAGCAATCCGTTTAGGAATTGTCAGAATTTTATTCCCTGTTCCCTGTTGCCTGTTGCCTGTTCCCTATTCCCTACTCCCTACTCCCTATTCCCTATTCCCTATTCCCTATTCCCTGTTCCCTTTGCTCTATATGTATCAACAAACAGATCCGCCCCGACCCCCGAAAGAAATCCTACCGACAATGTATGATCTACCTAGCGAAGAAAAGGAGGATTCAGGATTGCCAGATCAATACCATATTTGGCAAGCAGACTTACTGGAAAAAACGTTTTTCCCCCCCAATTATCCTAGAAACCAAATTCTCGTTGCTAGCGATCTTAATATCTACTACAATCTGAAACATCCTACTTGGTATAAACGTCCCGATTGGTTTGCTGTCTTGGGAGTGGATCGTTTGTACGAACAAAGAGAATCCCGGTTGAGTTACGTGATATGGCAGGAAGGAGTAGCTCCTTTTATTGCCATCGAATTACTTTCTCCTAGTACTCAGAAAGAAGACTTAGGGGAAGTTAGGCCACAAGCCAAGCAACCCCCAACTAAATGGGAAGTCTACGAACGGATGCTACGGATTCCCTATTACGTAGTCTTCGATGGTAATAGCAATAAACTGCGCTTGTTTGAGTTAGTGCGCAACAGCTATCGGGAAGTGATTCTCAACCGTGACCAATTCTGGCTTCCAGAAATAGAACTAGGTTTAGGATTGTGGTCAGGAAACTATCAAGAATTAAACCGACTTTGGTTACGTTGGTACGATGCAGCAGAAAATTGGATTCCTACACCGGTTGAGAAAGAAAGACAGCTAGTTGAACGAGAACGTCAACGTGCTGAACGAGAACATCAACGAGCTGAACGTCTAGCAGCTCAATTGCGAGCAATGGGTGTTGAGCCAGAAGATTGAAATTTTAGGTAGCGTAGGGTGGGCAAATTATGATAGTTTCGCAATTTAATTATAAATCATGTCCCTTTGCCCACCTGACAATAGCGATTGGCCGTAGGCCACGCTACGCGAACGCATTATTAAAGTGTTAGGTTTTAGGGAAACACTTAGTTGAGTAATTCCGCAGGTTAGTTAGTCAAGAACTGCTGGTTCCAGATACAACTTTCTAGACAGAGCAATATCCTAAGCGAGGCGTAATCATGTTTGATCAAAGACTGTATATAATACTCGCTGCTCGCTCTGTATTACGTCCTGTGGCGGTGTTACGTGTGTAACCAGCTTCTGCGGCAAGTCTGGCGTAGGAGTAATCGAACTTAGAATGTACCAAAGCAATCCATCCTTTTGCGTCTTGCGGAGACAATTTACCCCTGCCGTCGCCAAGCAATTGTGCCATTTTTGTTTCAAATTCTTTCCTTCTATTTGTCATATTTGTTTGATATTGCACCGAGTCTACTGCTTGCTTAACTAAGTCAGCTGCCTTATTTAATTGCTTATCTTGTTCAAATTTATGTGCTTCCACAAGTTTTTTCAAGTCTTCCAATTCCTGAGGTGATAGATGATTTTTAAGCACTGCGTCAGCTAATTCCTCAAGACTTTTGTCAGTTAAAGACGGATAGGTCACCTCAGCAACATATGAGCGATTAGACCAACCACTACCTGTCTTCTGATCTATGTGTGCCTCGCTTCCTGATGCTGTAATATCAAACCAAGCGATATCCTTGTCAGTTAATTGCTCCTTAATAACAAGATCTGGTCGAGTATGACCCCGTGTGGCCTGAAGTGCAATTTTCATTCCTCGTGGCAGATCTGTGTCAAGCTCTCGTCTCTTCATTGAAAAATTAGTTAGGGATTCTACTGCATAACCGTAAGATGCATAAATGAATGGCTCCTTTTTAAGGGCATCATGCAAGCTCCCACTCATCTTGTATGTATCCGTAAATGATGTAACTAGAGCTATCCATCGTTTCGTGTAACCATCTACATCTGGAATTCCGAGCGGATTTTTTAGGATCTCAGCGGCCCAATGATTTACAAGTTTGTCTAGCGCTGAGACAAAGCTGTGGAAGCTAGTATCTGCCCATAGTTTCCATACCGGGGCTCTCTGAATAACTGGAGAAGATAACGGCTGTACTTCGTCGAAGACTCTTCCAGTCTTCTGCCGTTGCGATCGCTTTACTGTACTACCAGTTTGCTGCACCACATGAGTTAACTCATGAGCAATCAATTCCTGCCCTCCTCGACTCCCAGGGTTATATTCCCCCTGCCGAAAGAAGATATCTTTACCTGTGGTAAAAGCACGAGCTTGAATTGATTGATTCAACTGGTCAGATTGAGTATCACTGTGAACCCTTACCCCACTAAAATCTGCCCCAAAGGACTGTTCCATCGGTTTCCGGATACTCTCGGCAATGGGGATCCCCGACCCCCTTGCCTGTTGAATTGAGCTTTCCAACTCTGGCGTAGCCGCTATGCCACCTTCGACAGAGTCAAGCTGAACCATTGGCTTCCTCATCAGTTCATCTTGTTCCTGTTGAGGTTGAATCGAGTCTGGTTGAGTTGACAAACTAGAAACTGGTGTGTTAATCCGGTCCACTACTTCCGATGCTACTCGGTCCGCTTCTTGCTCATACTTATCCCCAGCTTCACCAATAGTCAGCTTCGCCTGTACTGGATTGCCCTGCTGCCAATGGCCCATTAACTCATGGGAAAGTCCCCTAAACCTTGGCATACGCTGGATTGGTTGCCCACTAACAGGGGAGACACTACTCAACAGAGGATCTTGGGAACGATGAACTTGTCGATACAAATCTGGCTGGGATTTAATTAACTGACCCAGTGCTCGGTTACCAATTATCCCTTGCAGTTCCTCCATGGGGTGGATAGTTGGCTTCTTACTTGCCGATACTATTGACTGATCTCGAGCTTGTGTCTTTCTGGTTTGGCTTTGTCGTAGATTACCCATGAGCTTGGTTAAATCTTAAATAGTCGGCAAACGTCACATCATCATGATATAGCCGAATAGCACTGCGGGTGTTCACCCCAAAACTGCGCTACATCCCTACCAACGTGGCATAGCTCCCCTAGTTAACGCCAGCAACAACAGACCAGGGGTAGGGTGGGCAAATAATGATAGGAAGGCAATTTAATCACGAATCATGTCTATTTGCCCACCTGACAAGAGCTGCTACTAAAGTGATCGCACTGGAAATTATTCCGGTTTTTTGGTGATGGTTACTTTTAGTTTTCAGCTTCAATTTCAACCATTTGTCTAGTTATATTTGGGTTGTGAAGCAGCCTGAAGACGTCTTCAATTATTTTCAAACATTTGTCTCTATTTTTGTTTATTTTTTCGATTCTTTGGGCTTTCTTAACCACAAATTTTCCAGGACGTTTGCCGATCATTTCTTTTTCCGATATTTTTTCTATTAATTGTAGGGCCAGGGGATGATTCTCTTCGATCGTATCGATGGTTTGCTTGATTATTTCTGTGAATTTGTTCACTTTTTCGGGGGATATACCGACTAATGCGGTTTCTACAACCCTTGCTGAGTCGATTAAATCACCCCCCGGTATAACCAGGCCTGTCGCTTCTTTGGCAAACTCTGATAACAATACCCCTGCACCGATCGACGTCGCATTTTGTTTTGTGTCTTTCTTTCCATGCAGGAATTTTTGTACAATCGGTGCCGCGATAAAATTATGATTAAAATGTCTGAGCTTTAAATAAAGTTCTCTGCTAGAATAACTGGTGTTTATCGCTCGGATTCCTCGTTTATTTTTTATTTCTGTTTTTGCCGAAAAATAATTTATTAGTTTTCTTGTTGGGAATGATATGGCAAATGATGTTACACCTCCCACTAAGGCTCCTAGGACTGTTCCCAGACCGGGAGCAACGACTGAGCCGACGGCCGCTCCCGCTACTCCGCCGGCTACGGTGGCTCCATAGTGAGCTCCTGCTTTTGTACCAAAAACCGCCATGGACTTCGCGATCGCTTGCCAACGCTCTTCTGGACTCGTTAAAGCATTTAATCTGTATGTGAGTTGACCCATCTCCTCACTAACCACTGCCAGAAATTTCTTATATTTCTCATAATCTTTGATCATGTCTTTTAGTTCATAACCCTCAAACGGATCAGCACCAGATGAGGCATCGTCTGGTTGAGCTTGCAGTTTTCCTGTACCTCCTGCCTGTTGCACTATGTGAGTCAATTCATGAGCAATCAATTCCTGCCCTCCTCGACTCCCAGGATTATATTCTCCCTGCCGAAAGAAGATATCTTTACCTGTGGTAAAAGCACGAGCCTGAATAGATTGATTCAACTGGTCAGATTGGGCATCAGCGTGAACCCTCACCCCACTAAAATCAGCCCCAAAGGACTGTTCCATCGGTTTCCTAATACTCTCGGCGATGGGCATCCCTGACCCCCTTGCCTGTTGAATCGATGTTTCCAACTCTGGGGTAGCCGCCATCCCACCTTCTACAGATTGAAGCTGCACCATTGGCTTCCTAATCAGTTCATCTTGCTGGTGTTGAGGTTGAATCGAGTTTGGTTGAGTTGACAAACTAGAAACTGGTGTGTTAATCCGGTCCACTACTTCCGATGCTACTCGGTCCGCTTCTTGCTCATACTTATCCCCAGCTTCACCAATAGTCAGCTTCGCCTGTACTGGATTGCCCTGCTGCCAATGGCCCATTAACTCATGGGAAAGTCCCCTAAACCTTGGCATACGCTGGATTGGTTGCCCACTAACAGGGGAGACACTACTCAACAGAGGATCTTGGGAACGATGAACTTGTCGATACAAATCTGGCTGGGATTTAATTAACTGACCCAGTGCTCGGTTACCAATTATCCCTTGCAGTTCCTCGATTGGGTGGATAGTTGGCTTCCTACTTCCCGATACAAGAGACTGATCTCGAGTTAGAGTCTTTCTGGTTTGGCTTTGTCGTAGATTACCCATGAGCTTGACTAAATGTTAAATAGTCGGCAAACGTCACATCATCATCATATAGCCTTTGAGGTCAAAGGGATTGTGGGAGGGACGGAAATATGGGAGGACGGGAGCGATCGCATTACATTGACTTACATTGGCTTTTAAAGCATGGTGGATTTTTGGATCTAGTTAGAAGTTTTCCCAATCCCTTAAAGTTTTATTCCGAACGCTTCCTTCACACCTATTATTTCTTGTATTTGAGTTTTTTACCCTCATTAAGTCGCTCAATTAGATTATAGGCAGAAACTGCCATCGGCTTTAGATCACCGACTTTCAAGTCATCTTGCATCCGACGAAGTTCAACCACCAAGGCTTTAACTGGTTTGTCACTCAGCCCAACCAAATCGTCAACACTTCCTAAGGCTCCAAGGGAGTTATGAATTGCCTCAAAATCAGCTCGCTTGTCTTTGACTAATTTGACTAAGTTGTCTGCTGAATCATCTTCATCCGCTGCTTTAATTTCCTCTGGAAGGTTAACATAGTTCTTTAACAGATCATATCCAGTAGGAATATGTTCTAGCCATTCTTGACGAGTTAAAGTAATCCGGACTTCTTGAACATTTCCCACCATACCTTTCTCAATTGTTTTTGGGAAAATCGGTTGTCCCCCTTCACCTGTGAACCCAGCAGCATTTAAGACTAACTCAGCGAATTGATTAGGATTAGTTTTAAAGTAATTTCTGTAGGGTTCGGGAATTAATCCAAAGTTGTGGGCAAAATCAGTTCGAGCCATCATCGCTCCCGCAATGGCTTTTGAGTTATCTCTATCCGTCATGTTTGTTGCTTTGTGGAGATAATTTACCAAGATAGTCACTAGTCCAATTAATTCTTTTTTACTGACACTATCATCAATTCCCTCTATATTTAATCTCTTTACTTCATCATTGACCCCTGGATTGGCCTTAGATAAAAATGATAAGTCTCCTTTACCAAATAAATCTTTATTTGCTTGTTGCTTACGAGATTGTTGTTTATGACGTTCTCTTTTAAAGATATTTTGATTGAGCCATCCAGTGACATTCAACTCTTTCTTAACAGTAACGTATTCGACAAGATCGCTAATCTTTCCAATATGTAAACCAGCCGTAAGCTGAGGGGAAAAGCTTAATTCCTTTCCATCTGGATAAATTCGGAGATTAGGATCAGGTTCTCCTCCACCTGGTGTTACGTCCTCTGATGGAATAAACTCCTCTCCTTTACGACTATTTAGATAACTTGCCATTGCCACAATGTTATCCATTACTGATTCAACTTCACTTTTACTTTCTAGTGGCTCTGTGACCCATTCTAAGTTAGAGCCTCCTGAAGGACTTGCATCAGCAGTTAGATCAAATTTATCACCTCGAATAAAAGCTGTTGCTTTGGGAACATTCTGACCCAGTAATGGAGGCTCACTAAGTTGTTTATTTACATACATGCTAAAAAGCATTGCCTGGTAGTCCTGACTGTCCTCATTTACTCTGGTCATTAGTGCTTGACCGGCATTAGTTAGAGTAGATTGACTATTGTCAGTAAACCATAGGTCTAAACGACCTTGTGAATTCAATCCCTTTTCTCGCTCAGTAAGGTCAACTATTTTTAGGGAAGGTTGTTCAACCATTACTTTAGCCACTTTAATATTGATCGCTAAATCCCGTTGAGTCTTAGCACGTTGAAAGTCTTGCTGGGCTTGTGGCAAGTTACTTACATCTCGCACATTCCACTGTGCTTCAAATTCATATCCAACTCGACGCTGTACAACATCTACGGGAGCACTTTCATTAGTACTAATTTTATCGTTATGGTCAGATTCACTCCCATTATGCTGGTTTAATTGGCGTTGCACAGAGGCTCTCTTCTGCTGCACCACATGAGTCAATTCATGAGCAATCAATTCCTGCCCTCCTCGACTCCCAGGGTTATATTCCCCCTGCCGAAAGAAGATATCTTTACCTGTAGTAAAAGCACGAGCTTGAATGGATTGATTCAACTGGTCAGATTGGGCATCACTGTGAACCCTGACTCCACTAAAATCTGCCCCAAACGACTGTTCCATTGGTTTCCGGATACTTTCGGCGATCGGCATCCCCGACCCCTTTGCCTGTTGGATTGAGCTTTCCAACTCTGGGGTAGCCGCCATGCCACCTTCGATGGATTGAAGCTGCACCATTGGCTTCCTCATCAGTTCATCTTGCTGACCTTTAGCTTGAATCGAGTCTGGTTGAGTGGTCTGACTAGAAACTGGTGCGTTAATCCGCTCCACTACTTCCGATGCTACTCGGTCAGCTTCTTGTTCATATTTATCCCCAGCTTCACCAATGGTAAGCTTCGCCTGTACTGGATTGCCCTGCTGCCAATTGCCCCTTAACTCATGGGAAAGTCCCCTAAACCTTGGCATTCGCTGGATTGACTGCCCACTAACAGGGGAAACACTATTCAACAGAGGATCTTGGGAACGATTACCTTGTCGAGATAAGTCTGGCTGGGATTTAATTAGATTACCCAGTGCCTGGTTGCCGATTATCCCTTGCAGTTCGTCGATTGGGTGGTATGTTGGCTTCCTACTTCCTGATACTATTGATTGATCTCGAGTTAGTGTCTTTCTGGTTTGGCTTTGTCGTAGATTACCCATGAGCTTGGTTAAATCTTTAACAGTCACATCATCATGATATAGCCGAATGGCACTGGGGGTGTTCACCCCAAGACCGCGCTACATCCTTACCAATGTGGCATAGCTCTCCTAGTTAACTCAAGCAACAACATAGCAGATCCCATTCAGTAGGCTAGGGTGGGCAAATTATGATAGTTTGGCAATTTAATCAGGAATCATGTCCATTTGCCCACCCTACAAAAGCGATTGGCCGTAGGCCACGCTACGCGATCGCACTGGCAAGGGTTTGAAGATAGCAGTTTCTAGCCTAATAATATACACAGGATTTTTACCCTCTTCTCTGTTCCCTCTTCTCTGTGGCTATATCCGCTGTTCCCTGTTCCCTAAAACCTAAAATTTTGCACCTCACCTAATTGAAAACCGCTAAATAATAATAATTTATTCCTTATATTAGAACTGGGTATTTTTGTAGTATCATCTTTCCGATTTCCTTAGGATCCTTGGCGACCAAGATTGTTTTATTTAGCACATCTTTTATAAAGTCGCTGTCTATTTGAGGGTATTTCCTGGTTATAGTATCGGCATTCCATGAATGCCAGGTCGAGGTATCTGGCCATCCGACGGCTAGTCCTCGATTGATAATTTGTTCCGCCCCTTTGTTGCCATGATCTGTCAGTATGTGTACTGATACTGGTCCCAAGGCGAATGTGGTCTTTCGGTTAATGATTGCCTCCCACAAAAATTCCAACCGCGCATTTTGGATTGATTGTTCTATCGTCATATCAATCTCCGACTTTGGCCATCCCACTGGTTTTAACTGTTGTCCTAGTTTATCTCCTCCTGGGTGGTTTAGACCGGGAGCAAAGGTTACAACCTTCCCGTCCAGTTTTCCGCTATTGATGTGATCTAAGAGTCCTCTCTGGTGCAATCCAAACCTTACCTCCGGTAAATTATCGGCACCGGTCGGGTCGCCTCCCTTCCCATAAGTAACGTGAGATAAATATGTTTTCGCTTTGCTTTTTTCATGCATATACGCTGGGACGTCCGAATTATTAAACATAGCCACTTCGTAGAAGTGGCTATTTGGCGTTTCTTTCAAAAATTTACTCACCACTTTGTTCGGTGTTAACCAGAATCCTTTAGTGAATGGGTTACTGAAGACATCTTGTTTCATTTCTATTTCGATCCTCAACTTTTTTGGTGAATCAAATATGCTAGTCATTACGCCGTTTACCTGTGCTTTTATATCCTCTTCCATTAAGTATTGATCTATCCCTTTTAACCAATCACTGAGTTTAAGAAAACGAGGATTGATTAACCTAGATTCAATGTCTTTGATATCAGTATTCTTCCTCCATTGAGCCTCTGGTAGCCTTGCTTCCTGATCCAGTAGTGCTTCTACATTTTTCGTGTGTGTTACATAGGGCACTCCATCCTTCGTCAGAAAAATATCACATTCTATGCCTGATAAGAATGTACCGTCTTTTAACCACGATTGAAGGAACTTCACTGTACTTTGCTCGCTATTCTCGTTTTCATGTGGGTATAGTTTGTTGAATGATTCGCGGTCAGTATATTTGCCCATCTTATCAAATGTGGCTCCGTCTCCTCTATGGGCAATAACTTTGAGCTCCGATCCTTCTATGGTCGCCCATTGTTTTTTAATTATTTCGTTTAGTTTTTCTAGGTTTTTGTCATTTGGGAATACCACATTAACCGCTACAGCTATTAATCTGTTGTATTCCAATTCTTTCGGGGTCGGGTAATCCTTTAATTCCAAGTCTTCTTCAGTTATGTTACCTATGTATATTAGGTTTCTTGTAATAATAAAATTATCAAGCTTTTCCACTACACTTCTCGCTTTTGGGAAACTGCTAAATTTTCTCTTTATTATTCCTGATATTCTATTTACTTTTCGTACATTTTGTATATTTAATCCTTGCCAAGAGTGATGGCGATATTCAAGATTATTCCATAGCGGGTTTTCGTCGAATTTTTTATTCCATTCTTGATGTGTTGTTAGATCCCCAGGTTTTCGTTGTACTGTGCTGTTTGCACTGGAAAGTGCGAAGTTTTTTAAGCTTTGGTTTTTTTTCGGCAATTTAGGTTTGAGTTGGGAAAAGTCCCCCTGACCCTGCTGCACCACATGAGTCAACTCATGGGCAATCAATTCTTGCCCTCCTTTACTCCCAGGATTATATTCCCCCTGCCGAAAGAAGATATCTTTACCTGTAGTAAAAGCACGAGCTTGAATGGATTGATTCAACTGGTCAGATTGGGCATCAGCGTGAACCCTTACCCCACTAAAATCTGCCCCAAACGACTGTTCCATTGGTTTCCGGATACTCTCAGCGATCGGCATCCCCGAACCCCTTGCCTGTTGGATTGAGCTTTCCAACTCTGGGGTAGCCGCCATCCCACCTTCGTTGGATTGAAGCTGCACCATTGGCTTCCTCATCAATTCATCTTGCTCCTGTTGAGCTTGAATCGAGTTTGGTTGAGTTGACAAACTAGAAACTGGTGCATTAATCCGATCCACTACTTCCGATGCTACTCGGTCCGCTTCAAGCTCATACTTGTCCCCAGCTTCACCAATAGTCAGCTTCGCCTGCACCAAATTCCCCCTTAACTCATGGGAAAGTCCCCTAAACCTTGGCATGCGCTGGATTGACTGCCCACTAATAGGGGAAACACTATTCAGCAGAGGATCTTGGGAACGATGAACTTGTCGAGATAAGTCTGGCTGGGATTTAATTAGATTACCCAGTGCTCGGTTACCAATTATCCCTTGCAGTTCCTCGATGGGGTGGTATGTTAGCTTCCTACTTCCCGATACAAGAGACTGATCTTGAGCTTGTGTCTTTTTGGTTTGGCTTTGTCGTAGATTACCCATGAGCTTGACTAAATATTAAATAGTCGGCAAACGTCACCTAATCATCATATAGCCGAATGGCACTGAGGGGGTTCCCGACCTGAGGGACTGGATCAATAACAGTATCAGAATACTACTTTGGCAAGGGGTCTACTATTAGCGATCGCGTAGCGGCTCTAAAAGAGCATCGCACTGGAATGTGAATTGTTCTATGATTGAAAGTAAACTATAAAAAGATAAAAATGGCAGCCAAAGAGAAATTTCATGCTGCGGTTATAATCGCCCTAAAAAAGGAGCAGTGGAAGATTACTGATGATCCGTTGCGACTGGAAGTAGTTAGAAATCAATGATCCAACTCGGATTCTATATTTTGCAGTACCTGTGATTGCTTATCAAGCTTTTTTTAAGCGCGATTTTCCCCAAATTTTAGTAGAGATATATCAGATTAAACAAATAATTTATGACCCGATTCAAGAGGTAATTGTACAATGGATACCCTAGAGTCTTATCGCCAGAGCATTCAGTCGTTGTTGACGGATTATGCTGCCATTCCTATTGCCAATGGAGTGATTGATTGCTACACGGTTTTTGATACCAAACAAGACCACTACATGGTAATGACTGTGGGATGGGATGGCTATCGGCGGGTCTATGGTTGTGTTTTACATATGGATATTAAGAAGGGAAAGATTTGGATTGAACAAAATATGACGGAAATGAAAATAGCCCAAAAACTTGTGGAGAAAGGGGTAGCGAAGGACGATATTGTGCTGGGGTTTCAAGGTCCCGAATTTCGGCAATATACGGACTATGGTGTTGGTTAATTTGTAAGTATTTAGCCGTCAGCTATCAGCTATCAGCTATCAGCTATCAGCTTTTTCTTATGTAGGGTGTGTTAGCGGTAGCGTAACGCACCGAAAATTAGCCTATAGTGTTAGCGGTAGCGTAACGCACCGAAAATTAGCCTATAGTGTTAGCAATAGCGTAACGCACCGAAAATTAAATGTGGCGGTGCGTTACATTTCATTAACGCACCCTACAAGAGATGCGATATCCTGAACTTATCAACATCTAAACTATGCTTTCACAAAACCTAAAAATTGTTACTCTGCTCCCCAGTGCCACGGAAATTGTGGCAGCTTTAGGATTAGCTGATGCCATTGTGGGGCGATCCCACGAATGCGACTATCCCGCAACCATTAAAAATCGACCTGTCTGCACCGAGGCTCAAATCAATAGCGACAAACCTAGTGCCCAGATTGATGATGATATAAACAATCTGGTAAAACGTGCCTTGAGTATTTACCAAGTCAAAACTGATGTTTTAGAACAACTGCAACCAACCCACATTGTTACTCAAGATCAATGTGATGTCTGTGCTGTCAACTTTGATGTGGTTGAAAAAGCAGTTGCGAACCTTACTAATAGCCAGCCTCAGATAATTTCCTTGCAGCCAAACTTGCTAGCTGAAGTTTGGGCAGATATTGAGCGAGTTGCTACCATCCTGGGAGTAGAGTCACAATCTGTACTGAAGCAATTACAGTCTCGCGTCGAAACCTGTAGGCAAAAGACACAGGAAATCTCAGAAAATGACCGCCCTACTGTTGCTTGCATCGAGTGGACTGATCCGCTGATGGCTGCTGGTAACTGGATTCCTGAATTAGTCACCATTGCAGGTGGTAATCCTCTGTTTGGGGCTTTAGGTAAACATTCCCCTTATCTGGAATGGGATGCTTTAGTAAAAGCTGATCCAGAGGTAATTATTGTAATGCCTTGCGGCTTTGATTTGGAACGCACAAAACAAGAAACCCAACAGATGGCTCACCATTCCCAGTGGTCAAGTTTGCAAGCGGTACGCCAGGGGAAGGTTTTTGTTACTGATGGTAATGCGTATTTCAATCGTCCAGGACCAAGACTAGTCAATTCAGTAGAAATGATAGCGGAAATTTTGCATCCAGACCTGTTCAACTTTGGTTATCAAGGCACTGCTTGGGAAAGGTTTGAGGTAGGAAATGCTTAAGAAACTTATCCTGGAAAATTGGAAAAGCTTCCGTTATGCAGAACTCCCGATTGATCCCCTGACTGTGTTAATCGGAACGAATGCTAGTGGAAAATCTAATCTAATTGATGCTTTGGAATTTTTAAAACGAATAGTGTTTGGAAAGGAGATTCGATCGGCTTTGGCAGGGGATGCGGCTTTCCCTGGGATTCGAGGTGGAGTAGAGTGGGCGTCACTTAAGCCAGAATCTAACTTTACCTTGAAAGTTGTGGTTGAGGGAGAGGATGATGAAACCGATTACCTTTATAGTATTACAGTAGAAACCAAACCACTTGTTCAGTTAGCTAATGAATCTCTAATTCGCCAGGTCTATTCACCAGATAGTAATCAAATCCTTACTCAAACTAGTTTGTTTAAAACCTATTATACTAGAACTCAAGATAAAGGTATTCAGATTAACTTGCCGGTTCAAGAACAATTTTTTTTGCCAAAATACTGGAAACGTTCTAATTCTATTTTGACTAGACTTAGGGGAATAGACTCTCATGCCGATCTTAAAAATATAATGGAAAAGGTTTGTACACTTATAGAAAATATTTTTATTTTTAATCCTATGCCTGCCAGAATGCGGAACTATTCACCGCTTTCTGATCGCATTGAGAGTGATGGCTCTAATATTGCTGGTGTGCTAGCCGCATTACCTAAAGAGCAAAAAGACGAGTTTGACTCAACCGTGTCTGCTTACTTGAAATATCTGCCAGAACGAGATCTACAGGAAGTTTGGGCGGAACCAGTAGGAAAGTTTGGTACAGATGCTATGCTCTACTGTAAGGAAGAATGGAAACCTGGTCAAACTACAGAAATTGATGCGCGAGGAATGTCAGATGGAACCCTGCATTTCTTAGCAATTATTACCGCACTTATCACACGACCAGAAGGGAGTCAATTAGTAATTGAAGATGTAGACAATGGATTGCACCCATCTCGGTTACATCTGCTGATAAACATGCTCAAAGAAATTGGAGAAAAGAGAAATATAGACATATTAGTCACTACTCACAATCCGGCTTTGCTAGATGCTTTAGGACCAGAAATGATTCCCTTCGTAGTTGTAGCACACCGGGATTCAGAAACTGGAGAAAGCACACTCACCCTTCTAGAAACTATGGATAATTTACCTAAATTGATGGCATCTGGTTCCTTGGGTAACCTAGTGACTAAAGGAGCTATTGAAAGGAATATTTCTGATCCTAAGCCACGCTAGATATGAGGAAGGTTCTGATTATCGATACCTCGATTCTCTCTGGAGTTTAGACTAATTTTGGTCTCTCAAGACTGTGTAAGCTTTCCCCAGAAGT
>NZ_CEYLVT010000097.1:0-26830 GCF_982860115.1 Moorena sp. | reverse complement strand
GCCTATTGCCTATTGCCTATTGCCTATTGCCTATTGCCTATTGCCTATTGCCTAAAGTCTATAGATTAATCAAACGTTATCTAACTCCATTACCACTATCAAAGGAATTTTATTAGACATGACTCAGAATTCAAAATCAACCAACTCTCTCTCTGCTACTAAGCGTGCTCTGTTGGCTCTACAAGAAATGCAAGCCAAGCTGGAAGCAACTGAAAGTGCTAAAACAGAACCCATTGCTATCGTTGGTCTAGGTTGTCGATTGCCTGGGGGGGCCAATGATCCTGAATCATTCTGGGAACTGTTAAGCAATGGTGTAGATGCAATTACAGATATACCTTCAGAGCGCTGGGATATTGATCAATTCTACGACTCTGACCCAAATAGCTCAGGCAAAATGTATGTCCGCAAGGGTGGATTCATCGATCAGGTAGACCAGTTTGACCCCCAATTCTTTGGGATTTCCCCTCGGGAAGCTGTCAGTATGGACCCTCAGCAACGACTGCTCTTAGAAGTTAGTTGGGAAGCACTAGAGCATGCTGGGCAACCGCTGGATAAGCTGATGGGCAGTAAGACTGGGGTGTTTGTTGGAATTATGAACTTAGATTATTTCCAGCGAGCCACTGAACCTCAGGTGGTAGATGCCCATACTGCTACAGGTAATGCCTTTAGCGTTACATCTGGTCGATTGTCCTATATCCTAGGATTACAAGGCCCTAGTGTAGCCATAGACACCGCCTGCTCTTCATCCTTGGTAGCTGTCCATCTGGCCTGTCAGAGTTTGCGTTCAAACGAATGTAACCTAGCCCTAGCTGCTGGGGTCAACCTGATCCTCTCCCCAGAAGTGATGATTAACGAATGTCGGGCGAAAATGCTTGCTCCCGATGGCCGTTGCAAAACCTTTGATGAGGCTGCTAATGGCTTTGCCCGGGGCGAAGGTTGCGGGGTCGTGGTTCTCAAACGCCTCAGTGATGCGATCGCTAACGGTGACAACATCTTAGCCTTAATTCGGGGTTCAGCAGTCAACCAGGATGGCCGTAGTGGTGGTCTAACCGTTCCCAATGGTCCCGCCCAGCAAGCTGTAATTCGCGCCGCCCTAGCCAATGGTAAAGTGGAGCCTGGGGAAGTCAGTTATATAGAAGCCCACGGTACAGGCACATCCCTAGGGGATCCAATCGAATTGCGAGCCTTAGGGGCAGTACTGGGTAAGGGACGCACCCCAGACCAGAAACTGATGGTTGGTTCAGTAAAAACCAATATGGGTCACCTGGAGTCAGCGGCTGGTATGGCAGGACTGATTAAGTTAGTGCTATCCCTACAAAATCAACAGATACCACCCCATCTGCATCTGAACAACCCCAATCCTTACATCCCTTGGGCTGAACTTCCCATCGAGATCCCCACTGAACTTACCCCTTGGCACTGCGACCATGGCTCCCGCATTGCTGGACTAAGTTCCTTTGGGTTTAGTGGCACCAACGCTCATATCGTAGTGGAGGAAGCCCCAGTTGCTGAACCATTACAGCTTGAGGTGGAACGACCACAGCACTTGCTTACCCTTTCCGCTAAAAGTGAGGAAGCTTTACTTGCCCTAGCCAGCCGCTTTGAAGATTACCTAAAAGTCCATCCTCAGGCAAATCTGGCGGACATCTGTTTCACGGCTAACACTGGTAGAAATACCTTTACCCAGCGCCTAGCTGTGGTGGCTCAGTCTGGGCAAGAACTGTCTGAACAATTAGCAGCCTTCCGGACGGGTGTTGAGACCGCTGGGGTATTTACTGGAGACCTCGAAGACAAGCAGCGCCCCAAAATAGCCTTTATGTTCACTGGTCAAGGCTCTCAGTCTGTGGGGATGGCACGGGAACTTTACGAAACTCAACCTACTTTCCGCCAAGCCCTAGACCGCTGCGATGCTATTCTGCGTCCCTATTTGGAGCAACCCCTGTTATCTGTACTGTATCCAGCAGAAGGTGAGACCTCTCCTTTAGACCAAACTGCTTACACCCAACCCGCACTGTTTGCTTTAGAATATGCCCTGTATGAGTTATGGCGTTCCTGGGGCATTCAGCCAGATGGTGTTATCGGTCACAGTGTTGGGGAATATGTAGCTGCTTTTGTAGCAGGGGTATATAACCTGGAAGATGGCTTAAAGTTAATTGCTGAGCGTGCCCGACTGATGCAAGCCTTGCCCCCAGGAGGAGAAATGGCTGCAGTGTTAGCACCGGAAGCAGAAGTGACAGCGGCTATTGCTCCCTACGCTGACCAAGTTGCGATCGCATCCATTAACGGGCCTGAAAACATAGTCATCTCAGGAGTAGCATCAGGGGTACAAGCCGTGGTCACGGAACTACAAGCCAAGGGTGTTGACGTCCGACCCTTGAAGGTGTCCCATGCTTTCCATTCTCCCTTAGTAGAGCCCATGCTGGATGCCTTTGAGGAACAGGCAGCTCAGATTAACACCTCCGAGCCCCAAATTGAAATGATTTCCAGTGTGACTGGTAAACGAGTAGAAGCAGGTGAGGTGACTAGCCCTGGTTATTGGCGTCGTCAGGTGCGGCAGTCAGTTAAATTTGCCGTTGCGATGGAAACCTTACAAGCACAGGGCTACGAGGTGTTTGTAGAAATTGGACCTCATCCAGTAATGCTGGGTATGGGACGACAGTGCTTGCCACCAGAAACTGGAGTTTGGTTACCTTCCCTACGTCGAGGACAGTCCGATTGGCAACAGTTGCTCCAGAGTTTGGCTTCCTTGTCCGTGCAAGGGGTTAAAGTAGATTGGTCTGGCTTTGACCAAGACTATCAACGCCATATCCTGCCTTTGCCTACCTATCCCTTCCAGCGCACTCGCTATTGGATTGAGACAGTGGCACCAAAATCGAATGGTATTATACCACATGTATCACAAAATGGTGCAAATCCCCCTGTCCACACCCCACAGACTACCCCGTTGGATTGGTTAGAGGCACTAAGTGCAGAGCAAGCCAAATCAATGGTCGAGAGTCAGGATGTAGCTAATATTTCCCAACGTCTTGTTAATCTTTCCACCGAGAAACATCAGCTACTGAAACTGTTGCTTGAGCAATACCAACAGCAGGTTAATTCAGAGTACCTGAGGGATGCCCTGTACGAGGTTAAGTGGCAAACTCAAGAGCGTACCCAGGAAGCAGAAACTCAAGTAACTGAGCCTGGTCAATGGCTGATCTTTGCAGATTACGGTGGCGTAGGACAGGCATTAGCAGAAAATTTGCGATCGCATGGTCACAGCTGTTGCCTGATTTATCCAGGTGAAGCTTACCAAAGCCTACCAGGAGGAATTGGCACAATTAACCCGGCTGATCCCAATCATTTCCAGCGGTTGTTCCAGGAAACTCTTGGAAATAATCCATTGCCCTGTCATGGAGTAATTCATCTGTGGAGTCTAGAGGCTGAACAGTCTGAAGCACTCACACCATCCTCTCTCGAAGCGTCTCACGTCTTGGGTTGTGGCAGCGTACTGCACCTAGTTCAGTCACTAGTTCAGACACTGGTCAATACTGGCAGTGCAACCTTACCGAAATTGTGGTTAGTAACCTCTGGCACCCAAGCAGTGGAAACCAACCCTGCTCCAGTAGCACTGGCTCAAGCCTCTTTGTGGGGCATGGGACGAGTGATTGCCCTGGAACACTCTGAAATTTGGGGAGGACTACTAGATTTAGACCCATCTATATCTGGTAATTCTGGTGATAAGGGTGCTACCCAACAGGCCATGGCTCTGTTCCCAGAAATTTGGCAGCCAGACGGGGAAGACCATGTAGCCTTCCGCAACGGACAACGCTATGTTGCTCGCTTGGTATCTAGCAAACCCAATCAAACCGAATCCTTACCTGTGGAGGCTGATGGTATCTACCTGATTACTGGTGGCTTGGGCAGTTTGGGACTCCGGGTTGCCCAGTGGATGGCTGAACAAGGGGCAAAAACCCTTGTGCTATTGGGACGCCGAGGACTTCCGCCATCAGAGCAGTGGGCAAGCTTACCCGAAGACAGTGAGTCTTGGAAACGGATCAAGGCTATTAAAGCTATCAAAGCCATGGGAGTCAAGGTGATTGTGGCTCAAGCTGATGTCAGTGATCACGATCAGATGTCTGAGGTATTTGAACACTTGCGTAACACTCAGATTCCCCTCAAAGGTGTTATCCATGCCGCCGGGATTGAAAATTATCAGGAAATGCAAGGGATCGACCTGAATGTACTTCAGGCTACCCTGAAACCTAAAGTAATGGGGGCATGGCTACTGCATCAACTTACCCAAGAGATCAACCTAGACTTTTTCGTCTGCTTCTCCTCGATTGCCTCTGTGTGGGGCTCCAAGGGACAAGCCGATTACGCCGCTGCTAATGCTTTCCTAGATGCGATCGCACATCACCGTCAAGCCCTAGGATTACCTGCTTTGAGCATCAATTGGGGACCCTGGTCTGAAGGTGGCATGGCATCTGAAGAGGTCAAGACCTTATTGAAGCGTATAGGAGTAGACCCATGGCAACCAGAAGAAGCCATGAGCATTTTGCCATCCCTGATCGGGTCGAACAGCCCTCAAGTAATCGGTGCTAAAGTCAACTGGGATGTCTTTAAACCACTTTATGAGGTGAAGGGACAACGAGCGCTGGTGGCAAACATGGGAGTAAACTCACACATCCAAGACTCACAGATAGATCACAAAGAGTCAACTCCAGCACAGCGTCCTGATTTTCTAAAGCAATTAGCAAATGCCCCTGCTCAGAAACGTCAAGACCTATTAGTAGCTTATCTTCAAAAAGAAGTTACCCAGGTGTTACGTTTGGATCAATCCCATCCCATCAAAGGTCAACAGGGATTTGCCGAATTAGGCATGGACTCTTTGATGGCTGTGGAGCTCAAGAGCCGCTTAGAAGCTAGCTTGGGACAGACCTTGAGTTCAACATTGGCATTTAACTATCCCAATATCAACGCTCTTGCTAATTATCTGGCTCAGGATGTTCTATGCTTAGACCAAGCAGATGACTCTCTTGGCTTAAGTCACAGTGATCATGACCAATCCTCTACAGCTACAGAAGAGCTAGAAGAATTATCTGAAGAGGATTTGGCTTCATTACTAGATGAAGAATTAGTAACTCTAGTCTTCAATTAGTAAGTGATAGCAATTGCGCTACGCGCACGCTACGCGAACACCGCTCACCGATAAGCGATTAACTTTTAACAATCAACTATCAGCAAATGGGCTGATAGTTGATTGCTATAGCAATGCTTGTAATAGTCTTTAAAAATTAAACGGACCAAGAATTGCTAAAACCTTGTCTTTAGCAAAGTTGCTAATCTCTAACTCCCCATCTCCCCATCTTCCCATCTCCCCACATCTCCCTCTGTTTTCCGATTCCCGATTCCCGATTCCCGATTCCCGATTCCCGATTCCCAGCGGTATAGATCAATTTCAATAATTTTGCGTAAATTCCAACGGCAAGCCTGACAAGTAATCAAAGAGGTAAATAGAATTTTTGACAAATTTTGGGGAAAGCAATCTAATTGCTGTGCAGTTTAAATTCCCTTGCCCCAATTATGAATACCACTGGGAAATTGTTGCAATGAATAACACGTCAGAACCCATAGACCATAGCTCTCGCTTGAAAAATGCACTGCTAGCCGTTAGGAAAATGCGCTCCAAGCTTGAAGCGATCGAGCGTTCTAAGACAGAACCACTTGCCATCATTGGTATGGGTTGTCGATTTCCCGGTGGTGCTGACAATCCTGATCAATACTGGTCTTTGCTCCATGATGGAGTCGATGCCATCACTGAGGTGCCTAAAGATAGATGGGACATCGAGCAATACTATGACCCGGATCCTGATGCCCCTGGTAAAATGTATGTCCGCAATGCTGGCTTTATCGATCAGGTAGACCAATTTGATGCCAAGTTCTTTGGCATTACACCCCGAGAAGCCATAAGCATGGATCCTCAACATCGGCTACTTTTAGAAGTAAGTTGGGCAGCAATCGAACAAGCTTGTCAGTCACCAGAGCAACTGCGGAATAGCCAAACTGGTGTCTTTGTTGGCATTACTACCAATGATTATTTGCAACTCCAGACCCGGTTAGGGGATCAAACTATTATCGATGCCTACACTGCCACAGGTAATTGCCTTAACGCTGTAGCTGGACGCTTGTCCTATACGTTAGGGTTACAAGGACCCAGTATGGCAGTGGATACAGCCTGTTCTTCCTCCTTAGTCACCGTCCATCTAGCCTGCCAAAGTCTACGCAACCGAGACTGTGATCTTGCCCTTGCTGGTGGGGTGAATCTAATCCTGTCCCCAGATGGTACGATTGCCACCTCTAGAGCCAGAATGCTAGCCAGGGATGGTCGTTGCAAAACCTTTGATGCAGCGGCAGATGGTTTTGCCAGAGGAGAGGGGTGCGGGATGGTGGTACTCAAGCGCCTCAGTGATGCGATCGCTGACAGGGATAATATCTTAGCCCTAATTCGGGGTACAGCAGTTAACCAAGATGGACCGAGCAGTGGTCTAACAGTTCCTAATGGTCCCGCCCAGCAAGCAGTGATTCGCAAAGCGTTGGCTAATGGTGGAGTTAAGCCAGAGCAGGTTAGCTATGTAGAAGCCCACGGTACCGGTACATCGTTAGGAGACCCAATCGAGGTTGAATCCCTAGCAGCAGTATTATGCCAAGAGCGTACTAAAGACCAACCTTTAATCATTGGTTCAGCTAAAACTAATCTTGGTCACTTGGAGTCAGCTGCTGGTGTAGCAGGACTAATTAAATTAGTATTGGCCCTACAACATCAACAAATACCACCCCATCTGCATCTGAAAAACCCCAATCCTCATATACCTTGGGACAAACTTCCGATTCAGGTTCCTACTGAACTCACTCGTTGGCACTCAACCCTAAATGAATCACGTATCGCTGGATTGAGTGGGTTTGGTGTCAGTGGAACTAATGCTCATATCGTGGTGGAAGAAGCAACAATTCCTGAGCCGGTGCAGGTTGATGTAGAACGATCACAGCAACTCCTTAACCTCTCCGCCAAAACTGAACAAGCATTGCAACAGTTGGCTAATCGCTTTGAGACGTACCTAGCTACTCATCCTGAAGTACCTTTAACAGATGTTTGCTTCACGGCCAACACTACCAGAGCCGGTTTTGACCATCGTCTAGCTGTAGTAGCTAACTCCAAAGACCAACTTTGCCAACACTTAGCAGCTTTCCAGGCTGGTCAAACGTCACCAGGAGTATTCACTGCTAAGGTTAAAAACAGCCAACCCAAAATAGCCTTCTTGTTCACTGGTCAAGGCTCTGAGTATGTGGGTATGGCACATCAACTCTATCAACAAGCCCCCACTTTCCGCCAAGCCCTAGACCGCTGTGCCGAAATCCTACAACCTTATTTAGAAAAACCCCTGGTGGAAATCCTTTATCCCCAAGGAACAGGAACCACTAACCACAGCAGCCTCGTAGATCAAAGCCCCTACACTCAAGCAGCCCTGTTTGCTATAGAATATGCCCTATGTGAATTATGGCGCTCTTGGGGAATTGAGCCAGATGTGGTTCTAGGCCAAGGTGTTGGAGAATACGTAGCAGCTTGTATAAAAGGGGCTTATACCCTAGAAGATGCTCTGAAATTAAGTGTAACTGGCTCCCTGGTAGGGGAAACTGAAATGACTAGCCCTAGGGATGGGTCTGGTCAGGAGCAGCAGTCAGTAACATTTGAGAGTGCAATGGAAACATTGCAAGCACAGGGTTATGAGTTATTTGTAGAAATTGGTCCGGATTTAGCACTGCTAGAGATTGCACAACAATGTTTGCCAGTGGGAGTTGGAGTTTGGCTGCCTTCCCTACGTCGAGGACAGTCGGATTGGCAACAGTTACTAGAGAGTCTGGCTCAGTTGTCAGTGCAAGGAGTAGCAGTAGATTGGTCTGGCTTTGACCGAGACTATCAACGCCGCCTGGTGCCTCTACCTACCTATCCCTTCCAGCGGGAACGCTTCTGGTTTGAAACTCAAACCCTAGAACCAGGGGACTACCACCAGCCACGTCCAATCCCTCAAAGCCATACCCCAGAATCCCCCCACTCAGGAGGAAGCACTCAGCACGAAGCACTATCTGTGGCTGAGCTCACCTTAGAACAGCGGATCCTAGGGCTAGTGGCTAAGACAACTGGCATTGCTCAAAACCAGTTAGGTCTGGATATGTCCTTAGAGGGTGAGTTGGGCTTAGATTCGATCATGATTACCCAACTGATGAATGGCTTGGTAAAACTGATTCCACAAGAGCAAAAAGCAGCATTTAGTAGCGAGTTTTCCTTGCGGGATTTAATGCAGTTGCAAACCATCAGAGAGATTATTCAGGTATTAGAACAATGGCAATTTTCTGTTACCGTAACAGCGTCTAACTGTGATCAGGAAAACACCCTTGGGGAAGACACTTTAGCCAGTGGGGAAAGCAAAGAAAACTATCAGAAAAACTATCAGAAAAACTATCAGAAAAATTATCAGGAAAACTCTACCGTTACTGAACCAGAGATGGCTTTTACGCCAGCAGAAAACCTAGAACAAAACAGTGACAGTAGTGACAGTAGTGACAGTAGTGACAATATCGAATTACTCCATGGTCAATACTTTCACCTGGTAGGTTACTGGGTTGTTAATTCTAACAGCCTTTTCTCCAGCTTACGATTAGAGGGAGATTTTGACCTAGACATTGCCTGGGCTAGCTGGAAAGACCTATTGGCAAGGCATCCGATGTTGCGATCGCATTTTCATGTGCCTTCTGGTGCCACTAGCTTCAAAGACTACCAGCTAGAAATTCTTGACAATCCCACTCCCCCAGAAATCCTGTTTATCGACATCCAGCATTTAGACAGTGAAGCCAAAGACGAAGCAGTAGCAGAAGAAATAGATCACTGGCTAAATTACGAATGGTCTTTGACTCAATGGCCACTCCATCAATTTTCTGTCATACGTCTTGAAGACTCAGTTTATCAGCTCTTTTTAGGCATCGAACACGTGATCTCAGATGGTCTGAGTAATCATGTCATTCTACGGGAATTTATGGAAATTTATCGCGCCCGTAGTTGTGGTGAAGAGCCCATACTCCCACCAGCCACCAGCCTCAAGGATTACGCTGAAGTGGTAACAGCCATGAATGCTTGGCAGGATCCAGAGGAAGACCAAGCACTTGCTGAGTATACTGCTAGCCAAGGTAAAGAGTCGTATATCTGGAATCCTAAAGGTAAACCTGTTGACTACCAGAATTCCCAATTCTACAGCCATAAATATTGCCTGACCCAGGAGACCACAGATAAACTAATTGCCAAAACTGCTGAATGGCGATTGCCTGTTAATTCCTTACTACTAGGAGCATTTCTGCGAGCAGTTGTCAAGTTAGACTCCCATGACCTTAGCGTCACAAGCACAAATAACAACACAAATAACAATTTTCACGCTACCAAATCCCCGATTATTCAAATTCCCACCAGTGGCAGAGTCTATCCTGAGGTAGATGCATCTAATGTCGTCAGCAGCTTTGCCCAAAATTTAGCCCTTAGCTTTGCTCCGCCTCAGCCCGATGAAGACTGGCAAGCTCTATTAAACCGGATTCATCAGGTCATCCAAAATGGCATAGCCAGCGGTATTGACCGCGCCCAGACTCGCCAGATGGGCATGATCTTCAAAGAAAATATTGCTCTGGAAAATGGGGAAATTCCTGAACATACTTTACCTATGTTTCGGAGTGCGTTGAAATCCAATCTCTATTTCCCCTACACAGGACACACCCACATTAAAACTCAGTACGGTTCTGTTAATGTAACAGATTATCAAGCGGGTGGCATAAATGCTCCTGGAACTGTGGATATCTTACAAGAGGTATTCGATGGCCGTCTGCATATGTTTGCTAGTTACGACTACAACTTTTTTGAACTGTCCGAGATTGATAACTTAATCACGGAATACATTGCTCAGATTGAGGAATTAGTCTCACTGACAATTCAACCTGAGCAGCCATCGAAATCTCAGCAACCATTACCAACAAATACCGCTATCGAGTCAACCCTGCGACAAGTAACAGAAGAAATCTGTCACTATCCCATCTCCGCTGATGAGATGGATCTAGACCTAGAAGCTGACTTAGGAGTAGATTCCCTAGAACGAATTCGGATTGTTACCCACCTAGAAAAGCTCTACGGTAAAGTCGATCGTCAAGGCTTACTAAGCTGTCGGAGTGTGCAAGAAATGGCATCCACCCTCAGCCAATCTTTTAAAGGTTAAAGGTTACAGGTTAGAGGTTTAAGGTTTAAGGTTCAAGGTTAGAGGTTTAAGGTTCAAGGTTTAAGGTTGAAGGTTTAGTGTTGTTCGCCTTTGGCGTTCCCGAAGGAAAGGTTACAGGTTACCGGTTACAGGTTTAAAGTTTAAGGTTTATTTTTCACTGTTCACTGTTCACTATTCACTAGAAATTGGAGGATTTATGGAAAGGTTAGCAATTATCGGTTCTGGAATTTCTGGGACACCAGCCGCTTATTATCTTCAAGATGAGTACGAGGTTGATGTTTATGAAAAAAGTCATCGAGTTGGAGGTCATGCTAATACCATTGACCTGCGAGAGGGAGATAAATCAATCTCGATCGATACCGCATTTGTTGTCTTTAATAAGCCCAATTATCCCGGCTTAACAAAATTCTTTGAAGACTTGGGTGTGAAAACTCAAAAGCATGTGGGAGGATTTAATTTCTATAATCTCGACTCGGACTTACAATTTAATTCTAATGACCTCGAACTCAGTCAAACAGACTTTGAAAAAAAGTTTTCTACTAATTTGGTAGAAATTCATCAGGAAGCCAAGCGATTTTTCAAGCAATGTCGGTCCGACTTTTGGGAGGGCAAAACTCGTATCTCGATGAAGGAGTATCTAGAAAATAATAATTACAGCCAAGAGTTTCAAGACAACTTTGTGATGTTGATGGGGTCAGCTGTATGGTCAATTCCTACCGAGTCATTGATGGAGTTTCCCGCCTCTACCTTTATTAGTTTTTTCATGACTCATGACCAAGGGGGCTTGGGTGGTCAATCGGTAGAATGGGAAACCGTTACAGGAGGGAGTACACGATATGTTGAAAAAGTAGCTTCTTCTCTGAAACGACCGATTCGCACAGAACAAAAAGTTATTTCTGTTAAACGGGATCAAAACAAAGCCATTGTTAAGACAGCAGAGGGAGAAGAGGTATTTGACAAAGTTATTATCGCGACTCATGCTGACCAAGCACTAAGGCTGTTGGAAAGCCCAACAGAATTGGAACAAAAATTACTCGGGTGTTTTAAGTACCATGAGACTGACGTAACCTTGCATACTGATCCAGTAATTATGCACCCAGATAAAGGCACATGGCAATCATGGAACTATGGGCAAGTTACGAAAGACAGTAAACTTCACACCTTTGTCACCTACTACTCTAATATGGTGCATAATTTTATTGCCGAAAAGGATTACTTTGTCTCCCTGGATACTCCTCCAATCGCACTAGACGAAAGCCAAATTATCAAGATTATCAAATACAGGCATCCTGAATATGACATGAATACCCTGGAAGCTCAAAAGCAAATCTACAAACTGAATGAAACAGGACCTGTTTATTTTTCAGGAACTTATTTTCATATCAAAAAACGAGGCATTGATTCTTATGGATTTCATGAAAGTGGAATTTCTTCAGCTTTAGAATTAGTTAAGCAACTGAAAAAGTCGAAAAAATAAGTTCACTAAGCAATCAACAGTTAAAGCTTAGGGTTTAATTGTTGATTGTTCCCTTAGGCGTTACTTTAGGGTAGGTTTAAGGTTGTTCGCGTAGCGTGGCCTTTGGCCAAGGTTAAAGGTTAAAAGTTGTTCGCGTAGCGTGGCCTTTGGCCAAGGTTAAATTTTAAAATTTGAAAGTTTAAAAGTTGAATGTGTAAAGTTAAACGTTGAAGGTTAGAGGTTATAAAAAAGCCAGTTAATTTATAGTAATTAATCTCTATACAAAGGCGATGTAAGGTGTTAATAAGTTTACTAAAATTACTAAAAAAATAATTTTCAAAACTTTTTGATTGCCTGTTATATATTTCATGCTATCTATTCCAAATAAAGCAGCGGTATGACATAAAAAATGTTTGAAAATTAATTTGGTATTAACTCAAAAATAAACTCAACAAGTTCCCAGGAAATACAATGAACAAAATAGCCGAAATTCCCTACCTAAAAATTGTAGAACAAACCCAACAAACCCCCGATGCAATCGCTGTTCTGCACAAAGAAACCAAACTAACTTACGCACAATTACATCATCTTTCCAATCAAGTTGCTAATTACTTACGCTCTCAAGGAGTAAACCGCAATACCTTAGTGGGCATCATGACCGAGCGTGGTCCTCTGATGCTAATCGGAATCTTAGGTATCGTCAAAGCTGGGGGAGCTTATGTTCCCTTAGACCCCTCTTATCCAGCAGAACGCATTCGCTACATTCTTGACCATGCAGAAATTAGCACCTTGGTCACTGAACATCAAGTCACTGAGAAAATCCTAGAATCTCTAGATCAAACCTTACCCTTGCAAACTTTGATGTTCTTAGACGAAGGGGAACCTCTAAGTGAAGTCAACCACTTAACCCAAGTCAATCGAAACACTTGGTCTAGATGCTCTGATCAGGATCTTTCCAGCATCAATGACCCCGATGACTTGATGACGGTTCTATACACATCTGGTTCTACCGGTCGTCCCAAAGGAGTAATGCTGAACCATCGAGGTTATATGAACCGCCTAGAGTGGATGCAAAAGGCGTTCCAGCTAACACCTGGAGACCGAGTAGCCCAGAAAACCTCGTTCTGTTTCGATATATCAGTCTGGGAACTGTTCTGGACATTAATGGAAGGAGCGACGATTTGTCCTGTAGAACGGGAAATCGTCCTCAATCCCTGGGAATTCGCCCAGTGGATGAAGGACATTGGCATTACTATCATGCACTTCGTCCCTTCATTGTTTGGGGAGTTTACCAGTGCCTTGGAAAAGGAATCCTGGACATTTCCTGACCTGCGCTGGTTAATCTTTAGTGGTGAAGCCTTACCTTTATCCTTCATCCAAAATTGGATTGATAAGTACGGTATGGATACTGGACTGGCTAATCTGTACGGTCCAACAGAAGCATCCATTGATGTCACCGCCCATATCATTACTGAGCGTCCTGAAGAAACTATTCCGATTGGGAAAGCTATCGATAATGTTTACCTGAGAATCCTCGATGACCAAATGCAGCCTGTGGCTCCTGGTGAGCTAGGGGCATTGTGGATTGGTGGAGTACAACTGGCTAAAGGTTACCTAAAAGATAGCGATCGCACGGCCAAAGCCTTCCGCCCCAATCCCTTCCCTGAAATTCCAGGAGAGACTCTCTATCTTACCGGTGATCTGGCCAAGGAATTGCCAGACGGTACTATTGAATACCATGGGCGGATGGACAACCAAGTCAAGATTCGTGGTTTTCGGGTAGAACTTGGAGAAATCGAGAGTGTACTCAATACTCATCCAGAGGTGCGTGAAGCTGCTGTTTTGGCAATTGATTTTGGAGCTGGACGGAAACGGTTAGTCGCTTGGTTGTCTGGAAACAAAGTAGATAATCCTCAAATTAAGCAACATCTTTCCCAAAAATTGCCCCATTATATGATTCCTCAAAGGATTCAATGGCTACCTAGCTTGCCCAAGAATCATAATGGTAAGTTGGATCGCAAAGCGTTACAGGCTTTGATAAAAGGTAATCGTCCACAACCGCAAGTGCGATCGCAACCACAACCGCAATCACAACCACAACTGCGATCGCAACCACAACCACAACCCCAACCGCAACCACAACCACAACCCCAACCGCAACCACAACCGCAATCACAACTGCGATCGCAACCACAACCACAACCACAAATGCGATCGCAACCACAACCACAAATGCGATCGCAACAGACCAATAAGACTGATAAGACTGATAGAACCGATAAGACCGAGAACTTTAATCAATACTTACCCCTCGGACCGGCTCAGAATTGGTTGGTAACATACTTTGAGCCTCCTTACCAGTGGACAGGATACACCCGTTTTCGATATCACCAACCCTTGAATCTGGATACTTTCAACGAAGCCTTCAAGGTAATGGTGACACGTCATCCTGCTCTGGCTACTGTGTTTGTCCAAAACCATGGACAATGGCAACAGCAAGTAATGAATCCGCCACAGCCACCGACGTTAGTGTTCTATGATGGCAGTCAGCTCACAGAAGCACAGCGCGAGCACTATATCAGGAGTAAGATCAAGCAAATCAGTCAAACCTTGCAGATCGATGAGTTTCCCCTATGGGCAAACATAGTGGTCAAGGTTAATGAATCCTGCTACGACATCACCACCATTATTCACCATATGATCGCAGATATGTTCAGTGGTCCTGTGCTATTCAAAGAATTTTGGTCCGTCTATAACCAGATGTTGGCAGGTGGTAACGTCAGCTTTGAGAACCCTTCCCCACGTTCCTATACAGATTACATCGATTTGCTGTTAGCGGAAGACAAACGGGGAGCTAAGCCGAGGCATGTTGAGTATTGGAAATCCCAGTTTCCCTCAGAAGACTATACCTTCGGGATTCCCTTGGACTATGGTCTCGGACTTAATCTGGAAGACTCTGCCAAGAGTGAACACTTTACCCTAACCACAAGCCAGACTCAGACACTGTTACGGGAAGCCAAACAGCATTACGGGTGCAATGTCTATACCCTGTTACTGGCTCCGTTGTATCAATTAATGGCTCGTTGGTCTAACAAATCTTGGGTGGTAGTCAGTCATCGTAGCCACGGCAGGGATTTGGGTAATAACCAAATGTTTTGGGAAAGTATCGGTAACTTCGCGGTGAATTTCCCAGTGGGAATTGAGGTGGAGCAAAACCAGCCATGGCAGCAAACCATCAAGCAAATCAAAGACCAATTTAATGGATTGCCCATGAATGGTGTCACGTTTGATTGGGTATCTGACCAATTACCGAGTTACATGTATCCTGATGCTAATTTGACTCCAATACGCGCAAATTATCTAGGAAATCGATCGGTTCCCGCTTTCGAGGGGTTTGAGTTCATTCAGGAAGAACGCGATCGCCGTTTATCCCCTCCAGGACAGAAACGAACTACGTTGCTAGAGTTCTTCTTCTCTATCGTTGATGGCACTGTCCACGTAGGCATCGAATATTCTCGCAATTTCCATAATGCCGGAACTATCCGCCAATTGGGTCAGGGATACTTAGGTCTGATCGATGACATGATTGCTCGAATCAACACCGAACCATTGAATCTCGATGCCACCAGGGTATGATATAGCGCTTTGTGTCTAGTAAATGTTGCGTAGCTTGCGTAGTGGCGTGGCACACCTAAAAATGTTTGTTGGGTAGAGCTAAAGGGAAACCCAACAAAGGGTTACTGGTGTTGGGTTTCATTCTTCAACCCAACCTACGCTTATTGCACCATTTTAGCTGTGTCGGTCCAGTAGGGTGCGTTAGGGGGGGACTTGCCATTATTTTTCGCCTTGAGCGCCAGGGTTGGGATAGTCCGCCCCGTAACGCACCACCGGGTCAAACAGTTTTTAGGAGATGCACCCAGGAGTTTTGCCAGTGGATTCAGTTGTTTGTAAAGGATTGTTACAAAAATCGACACTAGGCGTAAAGGAAAGACTTAACCCAGACAAGTAAATATACTGCACAGGCTGATCACCTCAGCTAATTGAAGATCCCCCCCAGCCCCCCAAAACAGCGGGGGGAGCAGGAGTTAGGTGCGTTATTAACGCACCCTACAGGTAGAAGTGCAACTTTTGCCTCTTGCCTCTTGCCTTGGGCGTAGCGCTACACATCCCAACATAGTACAGCTTGACAGAAATCATTCAATAATCCATAGCTTGACAAAGACAATGCAGAGATTTCCTTCAACCACATCCAACTCTCCCTTTGCGACGGGATTACCCGCTTTGTATGCTGTCGCTTTCTTATCTGGGCTTTCCCTAGGGCTGTTTAATCCTTTTGTTTCAACCCTGATGGCTCAACATGGCATTGATGATGTTTGGATCGGGGCGAATTCCACAGTCTATTTTCTGGTCATCGCCTTAGGAACGCCAATCGTCGCCAAAATGTTGCGCCGAATAGGACTTCGCGGTACGATGATACTTGGCTTTGCCCTGATGGGGTTAGCCGCTCCCCTGTTTCCCTTGACAACAAACCTATCGTTGTGGTTCATTATCCGTACTGTCATGGGGTTTGCTGTGTGCTTGTACTTAGTCTCCGGACAAACCGCATTAAATTACTTTTGTAATGACAGTAATCGGTCAATTGTAAATGGTTTAGAAGCTTTGTGCTTTAGCCTAGGATTCGGTATCGGTCCAGTGATTGGTTCCGCATTTTATGACGTTTCTCCAAAGATTACCTTTTCTTTGGGAAGCATGTTAGTGCTAAGTGGCATAGCAGTAGTCTTAATTGGTTTACCCGAAAAATCCATCTCTTTTAAACAGCCACGTCTAGCAGTTTTCAAAAAGATTAAACTTCCGCTTCAAGGAGCCTTTGCTTACGGGTTTAGTGTCGCTACCTTAGTCTCTCTTTATCCGGTATATCTACTTCGCCATGACTATGGTGTAGAGGAAATTGGTTATACATTTAGTGTGTTTATTATTGGAGGTTTGGTTGCTACTGTTCCTGTTACCCATTTAGCCGATAGATTTAGCAAATCAAAGGTTCTTTTAGGTAGCGTATGCATGGTTGTCCTGTCTGTGCTTGGTCTTTCATTACTCGATAACATCATGGCTACCAAAGTGTTTGCCTTTATTGCTGGCGCTAGCATGAGTCCAATTTTTCCCTTATCACGAGCACTGATTGGATCTAAACTTTCCACAGAAAAATTACCCTCTGGAACGGCTCTGTTTACTGCTATATACAGTGCTGGCTGTACAGCAGGTCCGATTCTTTCTGCTTTAGCGATGAAATACTGGGGTGATCGTTTCATATTTAGCTTGATGCTAGCAATATTTGTAATATTTATGGTGCGCCTAATGAGAAACAAAAAGAAACGGATGCTTGGGTATAATTAATTACCTCAAAGACCTGATTAAGATTTCAAATCAGGTTTTTTTCTGTGATAGCGTTTATAAATGAAATGTAAATCTAGGATTATTTTTCTCTTGGAGAATAAAAAAACTCAGCTCTTTACCTTCTTTGCTTTTGCCTCTTGCCTCTTGCATTTTTGATCAATAAGTGTATTTACAACCTAGATATAAACCCTATACATGAACTAGGTCAAATTTAGTCTGGTGACGAGGTATGTAACAAATCAATAAGACAAGATAAGCAACAGCAGTTTCTGAAGTAGAATACCTTCAAGATTAATTATCTGTAGAAGCAACTTTTATTGGTAAAGTCAACTATGCGTAATTATCCTATTTCCCTACTATTGGGTCTAACAGCAACCATTGCCCTATACGCCCCTTTACCTGCTCAAGCTCAACCCATACTCTATGACGAGACTGGTGGTAAGGAGAGCATCACATTAGATCCCGATGGACTCGCTGTTCTAGAGTCAATTGGCTTATCTGTAAATATAGACTCCATAGAGCAGACAGCTGAACCAGCGCCAGGTTTCTCCTTTGCCTTTTCTGTGCTTCCTCGCAGCTCGGATCCTAACGTTCTAGGAAATAGCTTTCAATTTCTCTATGATGAGGAGACAGATTTCTTCCTTCCCTTCAGTGGCTCAACAGAGTTAAGTGGCAGCATCTTTTTTGACGTAGATACCACTAAGATTGACCTTCCTCCTGTATTCGAAATCGGAGACTTATCTGCCCGTTTCGATCCAACTACGTTCGAGTTTTCACTTACAGATACAGCCAATACTGGGTTGGCTATCTTCGATTCCCAACCACCGGGGAATCCGGTTTTTGATCTGCCCAATCAAACCTGGAGTCTCGATCCTTTACTAATCAGCATATCTGAGGATTTTAGCAATTTTCTGATCGATGCTCAGCTTGCTGCTGGGGTCACCGATCCAATTGTCACTGAAGGTGTGCTAATTGCGATCGCTAGAGGAGATCGGACGTTTGTAGAAGCTGGTTCTACTCAGGTTCCTGAACCTGGTAGTGCCTTAGCAGTTTTAACCGCTGCTAGTGCAGCCTTAGCCGTTGGTAAGCGACGTCGTTGTGCATCACTGGTTCTTAATAACAAGCGCGAATCGTCAAATTAGAGCACCAATTGTCGTTAACTACCCTACTGTTGTTAATAGGAATTGACTCAACATGCCTAATTCTTCCCTTTCTCTATTTCTAGGAGTGGCAGCTACTGCCCTAGTCTTGACACCTACAACAGCTGTTGCTCAGACCTTTGACTTTGGCAGAGTTGAAAATATTCCAGTACTACCGCTTGAGTCTGATAGCGTACTCTCCTTTTTTGGGGATATCGCTAATAATGAAGGAAATATAGGTTTCAGTAATGAAGATCCTACGGCTCCAGACGCAGGTCATATCGGTTTCCGCCCAGGTACAGATAATGTTAGGTATTATGCTATAGGTCCGGGGCGTAGCCCCGATCCAGCAACGCGCGGTACTCGCTCAGCTACCCTAGAGGGCGTGACTGGCTTGCCTAACTTTTTCAACTACCTAAAAGAAAACGATATTCCCCTAAGTAGTATTGGGCTTGACTTTGGTCCAAAAAGTGACCGAGATGTGACCAAAACTTGGAATCTGGGCGAAGATAAACTGGGTCAAGATTGGTTCGGGAGTCCGGATTCAACGATTGAGGAATCAATTTATCAAGCTAATCCAGATGATGTGGAGAATTTTCTCACTTTTGGAACAACTAAGATCATCGATTTTGGCTATACACCTTTTTACTTTGTCTCAGCTAACGACAACCCTGGTAGCCCGGTTGGAAATTTTAATAACTTTTGGGGTAACCCAATCCCAGCGTTTAAAGTGCCTGGCTTAGATCCTTTAGCCTCCGGATTAGCTGATGCTTTTTTACAAGATGTAGCTGCTGGGGGTGGATTGGTTCAGGAAATTTCTATAGATCAAATTGAACTGTCTGACTTGTCTTTTTCCGTTAGCCAGGGATTTGAAATAATCACCTTCTCCTACCCAATAGAAATAAGAATAGTAGGCAGCACCAGTGTACCAGAATCTTCCTCAGTATTAGGATTATTCATGTTGGGAGCTTTAGGTACCGTTGCTCGGATGACATCACAAAAGCTGAAACAGTAATCGGTAAATTAGGGTAGTAAATTATTGGAGTAAATCAGTGTGTTTTATCCATCAAAAACAGGGATCATCGATCCCCCCTAACCCCCCTTAACAAAGGGGGGAATTAGATTCAAAAGTCCCCTTAACAAAGGGTGGAATTAGATTCAAAAGTCCCCCTTATCAAGGGGGATTTAGGGGGATCTAAATCAGAGATTAACAAAACTGACATGCCCCGCAAAAACATCTCTTTAACCCCCCCTTTCTAAAACTATATCCCAGGAGTTTTTATAGGAGTTTATTTGACCTATGGGTAAATCTCACCTTTCCATATTTCTAGGACTAACTGCCACCGCTGCAGTATGGACGCCGCTACCTGCTCAAGCAGCAACTTTCGACTATAGCAGACTAGAAAATATTGACGCACGACCAATCGACTCTGATCACGTCCTCAATTTTTTTGGAGATCCATCTCAGAACGAAGGATTTACAGCGTTCTTCAATCTTGATTTCACTGCACCAGATGTGGGTCATATAGAAATCAGCAAGAATGCGCCAGGTAACATTGCTCCCTATTACACTACTGGAAGGCAGGCAAGTCCTGAAGAGCCTGACAGTGGTTCTACCCGGTCAGCTAGTTTGAATGGTGTCACAGGCTTTTCTAACTTTTTTGGCTACCTAAGTGATAATAATATATCACTTAGTAGTATTGGCTTAGGCTATGGTCAAAAAAGCGACCGTGATTTTAGGACTACCTGGAACTTAGGTGAAGATAAGCTTGGTCAAGATTGGTTTGCTAGTCCAGACTCAAATCTTGAGGAACGAATTTATCGGGCAAATCCAGATGATGTCGAGATTTTTATATCTTATGAAGATACTAAGATACTTGATTTTGGATACACCGATTTTTACAGTATTCTCGACTATGGTGATACCGTAGCAATTACTGATGATTTTGATGTCATTTTGAGTGACCCATTTACAGCAGACATAGTGGAAGGATTAGACCCCTTTAGTGCTGGTTTAGCACAAGCGTTTTTACTAGATATTGCTGAAGCTGGCGGTGGGGTTCAGGTCGTTTATGAACAACCCAACGTTGAGGAAGCTCCTTTAATGTTCGGAAACGGATTCGGTGTATTAAGTTTTCCCTTCCCATTCACCCTCAGGGGGGTTGCTATTGCTACAGTACCTGAACCTTCTTCTGTGATCGGTATATTTATGTTGGGCGCTTTAGGTGCAGTAGCTCGGAGCACGAAACAGAAAAAGGGTAAGTCATTAAATTAGATGTAAGCTATCAGCGATCAGCTATCAGTTATCAGCTTTGGGCTTGTGGCTGACGGCTGACCGCTGACTGCTTACAAAAAACCAAAAGCTTTAGTTTATAAATGTCATCAGCAATATCACAAACGATGTGCAAATCATCATGTTGATTGCTGGTGGCTTTTTTTATTTATAATAATAGGTGATTATAATGAAAGCTGTGATTAGTAATGGCTATGGCTCCACTGACCTCTTAGAGTATACCTCAGTGGAGCAACCTACACCGAAAAGTAATCAATTATTAATTAAAGTTCATGCTACCAGCATCAACCCCATCGATTGGAAAATTCGGAAAGGTTACCTGAAAATATTCACAGGCAATAAATTCCCGATGCTATTAGGATTTGATGTGGCTGGAGAGGTGGTACAAGTCGGTGATTCAGTTACAAGTTTCCAACCAGGTGATCAGATCTATGCCCGCCTGGATTCTTTCCCGGGAGGAGCTTATGCTGAGTATGCCGTAGTTTCGGAATCGGCGGCTTGTCTGAAACCCAATACTATGACCTATACTCAAGCTGCTGCTGTACCCCTCGCTGCTCTGACTGCCCTACAAGCATTGCGAGACCTGGGTAAGATTCAACCGGGACATGATGTCTTGATCAATGGTGCTTCCGGAGGAGTGGGTACGTTTGCAGTGCAAATTGCTAAAGCACTCTCAGCTGAGGTAACCGCTGTGTGCAGTACCAAGAATATTGATTTGGTCAAATCCCTCGGATGCGTTCGCATTATCGATTACACAACCCAAGACTTTACCCAAGATACCGCTAAGTACGACATTATTTTCGATGCAGTAGCCAAAAACTCTTTTGCTCAATGCAAAAAGCTTTTGAAACCCCATGGGATTTACATCACTACGTTACCCACTCCTAGCAGCATTGTGCAAAGTTTACTAACTCTAGTGTGGCCTGGTAAAAAAGTAAAACTGATTACAGTCAGATCGAGTGGTAAGGATTTAGCATATCTCAAAGAACTCATAGAAGCCGATAAAATTCGGTCAGTTATTCAGGAAACCTATCCTTTATCTGACGTCCCTAAAGCTCACTCCATCAGCGAACAGGGACACGTCGCTGGCAAATTGGTGATTACTGTCTAGCAAAGGGAGCAGGGAATCGGGAATTGGGAATCGGGAATCGGGAATCGGGAATCGGGAATCGGGAATCGGAAACTGCGTAAATAGTCAAGACAAGACTGATAAGTAATACAGATAGGCGGCAAGTATAGGGTTTTCAATACTTACGAAGTACACAGGATTTTTTCCTAATTCACAAGTTCCCTACTCCCTACTCCCTACTCCCTACTCCCTAATCCCTACTCCCTACTCCCTACTCCCTACTCCCTGTTCCCTACTCCCTACTCCCTACTCCCTGTTCCCTACTCCCTACTCCCTACTCCCTGTTCCCTTTGCTATAACTTTTTTAACAATGCTTGATACAAAGAATGGTAAAAAACCTCCTACTGATGAAGAAGTAACGGTTTTGCAAAGCCTACCGGCTGAAACCCTAATAGAACGCTCAAAACACCATAAATTTGGTTTAGTGTGGGGTGGCACAATACTTCTGTTACTCTCAGGTTTCCTAATTTTTATCACTAGCCAGTCTGGTCGTAACTCACTCATAGATGCCCCAACATCTCCAACCAACCAGTCCGGTACAGCACTAAATACTAACGAACCTCCTATAGAAATCCTTCCTGTTGAAACTCAGCGTATCCAGCTAGTAGACTCACGGCAAAGTTCGCGGACTTACACTGGTGAGATTGTTGCCCGCCGTAGTAGTGACCTGGCATTTGAACGTTCTGGTAAAGTTCTTCAAATTAATGTTGATCAAGGACAGCGGGTTAAAGCTGGCACCCCTTTAGCAACCCTAAGCACTAGTGACCTAGAAGCCTCCCGCAGTGAATTACTTGCCGAGCGAGCTCAAGCGGTAGCTGAACTCAAGGAAATGCAAGCTGGTTCTCGCCCGGAAACTATTGCGGCTGCGCGAGCTAACTTAGCTCAAACTGTAGCTGAGCTCAAGGAAAGACAAGCTGGGCCTAGAGCGGACACCATTGCTGCTGCTCAGGCTACTGTCACAGAACTGGACCAAGAACTGGAACTGTCTCGCAAGAAACAAAATCGACGACAATCCCTGTACAGCGAGGGAGCAATTTCGAGGGAGCAACTTGACGAAGCAATTACTGAAGTTAGCGCCCAAAAGGCTCGCCTTGACCAAGCACAAAGCCAACTCAATGAGTTATTAGCTGGAACTCGTCCGGAACGGATTGAAGCCCAAAAAGCTCGGGTTGACCAAGCTCAAAAGCAGCTAGATGAGTTACTGGCTGGAACCCGTCCGGAACGGATTGAAGCCCAAAAAGCGATTATTGCGCAACTGGATGCTAGCTTAGGGAAGCTCAAACTGGATCTTAAAAAAACTACTCTCAAAGCTCCTTTCTCTGGAACCATTTCCAGGCGTTGGGTTGATGAAGGAACAGTCGTCTCTACTGCTCGGTCTCAAGCGATTTTTAGCATTGTGGAAGATGGAGCTGTTGAAGCTAATATTGGTATTCCTGTCTCAGCCGCTTCCCAACTCCAACTCGGTAGCACTTTACCGTTAAAAATTGGACAGAAAACCTATACCTCCCAAGTTTCATCAATTCTGCCCGAACTAGACTCTGACACTCGCACTGTAACCGTTGTGCTAAAGCTAGATCCCGCAGCAGCTAGAACAGTTGCTCCAGGACAGTTAGCCCAGTTAGAACTCGCTCAATCCATTGCCACCTCTGGTTATTGGTTGCCAACTACAGCCCTAGTACCAGGAGTTCGGGGTTTATGGTCGTGCTACGTCTTGGGTGAAGCAGTGCCATTGAAATCCCCTATTGCTGAGGGTAAAACCACTTTCCGGGTGGAACGAACTGATGTGGAAATTCTGTATCAAGAAGACGATCCTTCCGGCACCCATGGCCAACGGGTATTAGTAAGAGGAACTCTCCAACCCGGTGACCAGGTGATTATTAGCGGTATGCATCGCATTGTTCCTGGTCAATTCGTCCGTCCTATTAAACAGTGAGGGGTGTCAGTATGTCGAATTTATTTTATCGCAATCTACAATTACTAATTCTAACTATCTGTTTAATTGTGGTGTGGGGACTTTCGTCTTTCTTTAGTCTTCCTCGCCTAGAAGATCCAGAATTAACTCAGCGCAATGCTTTTATTACAACCGTTTTTCCTGGAGCCAGTGCAGAACGGGTGGAATTCCTGGTCACAGACAAAATCGAGCAAGAATTATTTGAAATTAAAGCAATTGACACCATTGAATCCACCTCTAGCTTAGGCTTTTCTACTGTTTCAATACAGCTGAAGGAGCAGGTGAAAAATGTTGACCAGATTTGGTCACGGGTGCGGGATAAAATCACTGATATAGCGCCACAGTTACCAGCGGGAGCAAGTACCCCAAAATTCGAGGACTCACAACCAAAAGCCAATGCAATGATTGTGGCTCTGACCTGGGAACAGGACAGTCCCACTAACTATGCCATTCTGCGCCGTTGGAGTCAGGAACTAGAGGATAGACTGCGTTTCGTCCAGGGAACTGAGAAAGTTGAGCTCTTCGGTACTCCACAGGAAGAGATTGTGGTGGAAATCAATCCTGAGCAACTGAGTTCCTTGGGTATAACAGCACAAGAGCTTTCTCAGCAAATCCTGAGGAGTGATGCTAAAGTCGCTGCTGGTCAATTGCGGGGTAGCAATAACAATCTGTTATTTGAAGTCAACGGTGAACTGGATTCCCTTGAGCGCATCAGCAGCATTCCCATTAGCTTTGGCAATCGAAGCCAGTTTAGTCGTTTAGGAGATATTGCTCAAGTTAAAAAGGGAATTGTTGAGCCAGCGTCGGAGCTTGCCCTAATCAATGGTCGTCATGCGATCGCAATTGCAGCGATGGTAGAGTCTAACCAACGGCTCGACGAGTGGGCAAAGGCAGCTCACCGAACCTTAGCAGAATTCGAGACACAATTACCACGGGGTATTGGCTTAGACATTATCTTTAACCAAAACCGTTACGTTGAAGCACGACTTAACCAAGTTATCAGCAACCTGGTCCTGGGCGCGCTGTTGGTGGTAGGAGTAACCCTGTTGATCATGGGCTGGAAATCGGCTTTGATTGTGGGCTCAGCTCTACCCCTGTCAGTGTTGATCGTGTTCGGGGCCATGAATATCCAAGGAATTCCCCTACACCAGATGTCAGTGACTGGGATAATCATCGCCTTGGGTTTGTTGATTGATAACGCTATTATTGTTGTTGACGAAGTACAGAGCCACCTCAGAGAAGGAATCGCTCCCCACAAAGCGGTTACTAAGACAATCCACCACATAGCAATACCGTTACTAGCATCTACCCTAACCAGTGTGCTCGCGTTCCTACCGATTGCTTTAGCCCCTGGTGGTACTGGGGAGTTTACTGGTACGATTGGTGTCACGGTAATTTTGGCACTGTTAAGCTCTCTTGCTCTCTCCTTAACGGTAATCCCAGCCTTGGTCGGGAAACTACACCGCTGGGGGAACGCACCAGTTATCGGAAGCTGGTGGCAAACCGGTTTTTCTCATCCCCGTCTGACCCAAACCTATGGTTGGGTTCTGGATAAAATCTTCGCACGACCAGTTATAGGGGTGGTGCTAACCCTGATTCTTCCGATTAGTGGCTTCTTAGTTGCTCCCAATCTAGAGCAACAGTTCTTTCCCCCCACAGACCGGGAACAGTTCTACATCGAATTCGAGCTACCAACCCAAACGTCCCTAGAGCAGACTCAAACTAATGTCGTCAAAGCACGGGAACTGATCCGCAACCACCCCGAAGTGGTAGATGTGCATTGGTTTATGGGTAAGAGTGCTCCTCAGTTTTACTACAACGTCATTGCAAATCGAGAAAATTCAGCTAATTATGCTCAAGGTTTGGTACAACTACAACCAGACGTAGTATCCCGTCCATTAATCCAAAGCTTGCAGAGTGAACTGAATCAGGCATTTCCCGCAGCCCAAGTCCTGGTGCGACAAATCGAGCAAGGGCCTCCCTTTGATGCTCCCATTGAACTACGGCTTTACGGTCCACAGCTCCATCGCTTGCGGGAATTAGGTAACCAGATCCGTGCAGAACTAGCTCAAGTTCCTGACGTGATTCACACCCGAGCTGACTTAACCGAAGGGCTACCTAAATTAGCGTTAACCATTGACGAAGAGCAAGCCCGACTGGCAGGAATTGACAAAACTGAGATTGCTCAGCAACTGGACACCAGCTTAGAAGGTGCTGTGGGAGGCTCAGTGTTGGAGGTTACGGAAGAACTCCCGGTGCGTGTGCGCTTGTCAAATCCCAATCGCTCTAACCTAGATCAGATTGCTTCCCTCAACTTGCTTCCAAACAGCAACACTGGTGATAATCGTGAGCGTATTCCCCTCTCTGCTTTAGGGGATATTAAACTTATCCCCGATTTAGCCACTATTTCCCGACGCAATGGACAACGGTTGAATACAGTACAGGGATTCATCACTGCTGGGGTGTTGCCTGCTACAGTTCTCGACAATTTCAAACAGCGCTTGAGTACCTTCGAGCTACCTCCAGGCTATTCCTACGACTTTGGAGGTGAAGCGGACGAACGTAGCAGTGCGGTGAGCAATCTAGTCTCTACCCTTGGGGTATTAATGATTCTGATGGCAGCAACGTTAATACTAACCTTCGGTTCCTTTAGACTAGCAGGGATTATTGGCCTAATTGCCGTGTTTTCAGTGGGTTTAGCCCTAGGTTCACTGTGGTTATTCGGTTATCCCTTCGGATTCACCGCTATCCTGGGCACTATCGGTTTATTGGGAGTAGTGGTCAATGATTCTATTGTAGTACTAACTGCTCTCCATCAAAACCCCCGTGTTCGTGAGGGAAATCGACAAGCAACACGAGACGTGGTGATTCATTCCACTCGCCATGTCATCGCCACCACCATCACCACCATGATTGGCTTCAGTCCCCTGCTCTTGGAGAAGAGTGGTTTCTGGCCTCCACTGGCCATAGTTATCATTGGTGGCTTAGGTGGCGCGACCCTGATGGCACTCTCCTTTGTGCCCTGTGCCTATTTACTGCTCAAGCGCAGAAAACACAAAAGGACTTACCCAAATCGGCCCTTGCTTAAGGCTCAAACTTTTAACTGATGCCTCCCTATCTCCCCATCCTCATAAGGGTAGGTTTTTTACTTTGACCTCAGGTGTGGGGTGTAGGGGGTGGGG